>NZ_JAOTJD010000060.1:0-19608 GCF_042714595.1 Phenylobacterium ferrooxidans
TCCGGCTTCAATGTGGTCGCGACCGCGCCACGCCCCCTCCAACCGCGTCCGCGACCACACAGAACCCTCCAGATTCCGGTTGAGGCCGAAGCGTGATTCAAGACTGCTTTTTGGGGGCGGTCTTGGGTGTGATGGAGCGTTTGGTGCTGACGGACGAGCGCTGGGAACGGATGGCGCGGCTGGTCATCGGGCGGCCGGACCAAAAGGGCTCGACCGGGCGCGACAACCGGATGTTCGTAGAGGGCGTGCTGTGGATCGTGCGGACCGGCTCGCCCTGGCGGGACCTGCCCGAGGTGTTCGGCGATTGGAATAGCGTCTGGCGGCGGTTCAGTCGCTGGAGCCAGAAGGGCGTCTGGTGGCGCATATTCGAGGCGATGTCCGACGATCCGGACTTCGAGTACCTGATCATCGACTCCACCATCGTCCGCGCCCACCAGCACGCTTCGGGCGCTAAAAAAGGGGGTCTGAAGATCAGGCCCTTGGCCGTTCCCGCGGCGGCCTGAGCACAAAAATCCACATGGCCGTCAGAGGCTTGGGCTGTCCGGTCCGCTTCCATCTCACCGCCGGCCAGCGCGGTGACGCGCCTCAGGCCCTCACTCTGATCGAGGGCATGCCGGCCGAGGTGGTCATGGCCGACACCGCCTATGACAGCGACCAGATCCGCAAGGCGGTCGCCGAAAAGGGCGCGATCGCCGTGATCCCCAACAACCCCTCGCGCGCGAAGAAGCACCCACTCGACGAGCACCTCTACGCCCAGCGCCACCTCGTCGAATGCTGCTTCAGTAGGCTCAAGCAGTTCCGAAGGGTCGCCACCCGCTTCGAAAAGACCGCAAGGAACTACCTCGCCGTCATCACCCTCGCAGCCATCATCTTGTGGCCGCGGTATGTGTCCACAGCTCCTAGTGCTGCGCTTCCGGAAGCCGCACCACCATCCCCGCCAGCTCGTCGCGGACGGTGATCTGGCAGGCCAGGCGCGAGTTGGCCTCCACATGCTCGGCGAACTCCAGCATGGAGTCCTCCATGGCCGTGCGCGGGCCGACCTTGGGCAGCCAGGCGGCATCCACATAGATGTGACAGGTGGCGCAGGCGCAGGCGCCGCCGCAGTCTCCGTCGATGCCGGGGATGTTGTTTGCCACCGCCCCCTGCATGAGGTTGACGCCGGTCTTCAGGTCGACGGCGCGCTCGCCCCCGTCGAACATCACATAGGTAATCTTGGTCATGGAATTCTTGAGGCTCGACTGAAACTTACGCGGGGATGCGGACAAGCAGGTTGAGGTAGCCTTTCACGAACGGCGAAGGCACGCGCTCGGGCTCGGCCATCACCTCGATGCGGTCGAAGCGGGCCAGGATCTCTTCCCAGATGATCTTCAGCTGCAGCTCGGCCAGGCGGTTGCCCACGCAGCGGTGGATGCCGAAGCCGAAGGACATGTGCTGCCGGGGCCGTTCGCGGTCGATGATGTACTCGTCCGGCCGCTCAATCACCGTCTCGTCGCGGTTGCCCGAGACGTACCACATGATCACCTTGTCGCCCTTTTTGATGGTCTGGCCGGAGAGCTCGAAGTCCTCCAGGGCCGTGCGGCGCATGTGGGCCAGCGGCGTCTGCCAGCGGATGGTCTCGGAGACCATGGAGGGGATGAGGTCCGGGTTGGCCTTCAGCTTGGCGAACTCGTCGGGGTTCCGGTGCATGGCCAGCACGCTGCCGCTGATCGAGTTGCGGGTCGTGTCGTTGCCGCCCACGATCAGCAGGATGAGGTTCCCCAGATACTCCTCCGGACTCATGTTGCGGGTGGATTCCCCGTGCGCCAGCATGGAGATGAGGTCGCCCCCCGGCGGCGCGTTGACCCGCTCGTTCCACAGACGCGTGAAGTAGCCCAGGCACTCCATGAGGATCGAAAGCTTCTCCTCCTCGGTCTCCACCAGCATGCCCGGCGCCGGGATGGTGGTGGCGATGTCCGACCAGTAGGTCAGCTTGCGGCGGTCCTCGAAGGGGAAGTCGAACAGGGTCGCCAGCATCTGGGTGGTCAGCTCGATCGACACCCGGTCTACCCAGTCGAAGGTCTCGCCCCGCGGCAGGCCGTCCAGGATCTGCTGCACCCGGCCGCGGATCAGCGGCTCCATGGTCGCGAGATTCATCGGCGAGACGATGGGGCTGACCACCTTGCGCTGGGCGTCGTGCTTGGGCGGGTCCATGGCGATGAACATCGGCAGGCGCAGCTCGGCGCCCTGGTCGATGATAGCGATGCCGCCCAACGCCGCCTCCGACGAGAACACCTGGTGATTGGTGTCGACCGCCATGATGTCGTTGTACTTGGTGATCGACCAGTAGGGCCCGAACAAGGACGCCTTGCAGTAGTGGACCGGGGCCTCCTTCCGCAGGCGCGCGAAATAGGGCCAGTGGCTGTCGGCGGCCCACAGGGCCGGGTTGGAGACGTCGATATCCTCCAGAGCGATTGAGGTCGCGTCCTCGATAGGCGCGCCGGCGTTGCCGTCAGCCATGGTCTTCCTCCCTCTGAACCGACGGCCCGTGCGTCGATGGATTGCCGGACCTTGCCTCCTTTCTAAGTCCGCTTCCCGGTCCACGGCGAGAACACCGTGCGCCGAAGAGTTGGCATTTTGCGCCACAGGGCGCAGGGTGCTCCCCCATGACGCCGCCCAAGCCCCCGCCGACTGCTCCGGCCCCTGCCCCCGCCCCCAGCGGCCTCATGCCCGCCGGCTACTTCCGCCTGCTCCAGCGCAGCTTCGGCGACAGCGATCCCCGCCGCCGCGCTCTGCTGGCGGGCCTGGAGGCGGCCGACACCCCATCCTCTGTCGCCACTGCCGCCGAGGTCGATGTCGAGAGCCAGCTTCGCCAGCTGGACAATCTCGACGCCCTCCTGGGCGAGGGCTGGGTCTTCTTTCGCCCCGAGGTCTGGAGCCACGCCTCCCACGGCGCCTTAGGGGTCGCCGCCCTCACCGCGCCGGACCTGGAGGGCGCCATGCAGATCGTCGCCGCCTATGGCCGGGTGCGCGCCCCCGTGATCGACTTCGCCGCCCGCCGCGGTCGCCGGGGCCTGACCCTGGCCATGCGCTACGTGGCCGAGCTGTCGCCCGCCCGGCAGCGCAACCTGGCCCAATCCTCCCTCTCCGGCGTCGTCTCCCTGGTCGCCGTCATCATCGGCGCCGCCCCTGCCGGACTCCTGGTCGCCTTCCGGGACCCCGAGCCGACCTACGCCGAGGACGTCCGCCGCGCCCTCCTCTGCGCCGTCGCCTGGAACGGGGCCGCTGACAGCGTCTTCATCCCCGCCGCCCTCCTGCTCACCCCCTCCCCCTTCGCTGACCCGTCCCTGCACGCCCGCGCCCGCGAGGAACTGGAGACCGCCCTGGCCCGGCTGGAACGACCAGGCGACCTGCGCCCGCGCCTGGAGCGCCTGCTGGTCTCCCACCCCGCCGGCCGCCTGACCGCCTCCGCCGCCGCCCGCGCCCTGGGCGTCTCCCGCCGCACCCTGGTGCGCCGCCTGGCCAAGGCCGGAGCCGGCTACCGCGCCCTCCTCGACGCCGAGCTCCGCCGCCGCGCGGCCGGACTGCTAGACGCGGGCGAACTTTCCCACGCCGAGATCGCCGAGCGCCTGGGCTATGCCGAGCCCACCAGCTTCAGCCGCGCCTGCCGCCGCTGGTTCGGCCGCGCCTGAGTGTGTACCCGAAAAGGAGTTGGGTGATATCAGTGACTTGTGATTCAGTTCGTGTTGCGAAGCATCAACGGAGCGTCACATGTGGATCGACACCACCCGAAGGAAGCAAGCCCGCAAAGGCCTGCGGTATTCAAGCGATCTGACGGACGCGGAATGGTCGGTTCTGGAGCCGCTTCTTCCGGCGGTCTCGCGGCTTGGCCGGCCGCTGAAATGGCCGCGGCGGGCGGATCCTGAACGGGATGCTCTACATGCCGCGCAGCGGTCATCCGCACGTCCACTGCATCGTCCCTGGCAGCAGGGTCTCCGCCGACGGCAAGCGCTGGGTGGCCTGCCGCAAGGGCTTCTTCCTGCCGGTGCGGGTGCTCTCACGGCTCTTCCTGGAGAAGCTCGCCGCCGCCCATGTTCGACGCCCTGGTCACGCCGGTTAACCGTCCGGAATGCGGTCCGGGAATCGTTTGATCGCCAACCCGAAAGGCGTTGATGGGAAGCGCCAGGCGACATCAAAGCGTGCAACCTGCGCACCATGGCTTCGTCACGAAATGTACTTGGTGGGCGGTGAGGGGGACGACCGTCTACGGGATGGCGTTGACGCGTTAAATCAGATGCAAGGGAGTTGGCCTATACTGCCAGTATGGCCCAAATCTCACCGGTTCGAACCGAGGCAGCGCAACGCAGGCGAACATCCCGGCAGCGTTGCCTATTCGCCTGCCGGATCGTCTTTGGGCCTGAGGCCTTCACCCTTGATGGAATGATCCGCGACGTAAGCGACAGCGGAGCTCGCATTCGTCTCCCTTCCCCCATGCCTCTGCCCAAGTCCTTTCGAGTAATCTTGCGAGACGGAGTGTGCCAGGAGACCGAAACCGTCTGGCGACGCGGTCAGGAACTGGGAGTCAGGTTTCTGGCGCCCATCGATTTACAGGACCCGACGGATTCATCGGTCAGAATGTTGAGACGCTTATGGGCGGAGATGGCTGGTCGCGCTAACGACATGACCGCGCCATCGATATAGGGCCTTGATCACCTCACTTGCGTCAAACAAACAGACTAAGGTCGCAGACTTCTGAGGGGTGAGTCTGGCTGGTGTCCACCCGGTTCCCAGGTCGCTGGCCACCTCGGTCTGCGCGACCCGAGATGGCGGGCATGACGGACGCCTGCTCTGGGGTGCCGAATCAACAGCCCACAGAACTCGGGCTTCCGCCCTCAAATGGCCGCTTACGCAGCGGAAATAGTCAAAATCTTCGAAAGAGAGCGCCATCGCGCGCCGACCTGATGGGTCGTCGGAGTGATCCCGCAGCTGCGTCTGCCGGCACAACTCTAAATTACATAAATAAGCACATTAAGGGCGTTGTAGGCAATAAAAGGCCTTGACCCACCGTCTGGATCAACCCACGGTTGGTCGACCCGGCCTTCACGGGCTGTCGAGACGGAAGGATCCAGCGATGAGACCCATCTCCAGAAATCGTCGTGGGATCACTTTTGGCCACCCGATGGGGGCTGTTCTGCTGCTTGCCGTCGGGGCGGCTCTCGTGATGGCGGAGCCCGCCTGGGCGGCTGGCGGCGGCACGGCCATGCCTTGGGAAGGGCCGCTGACCACGATCATGAATTCGCTTGCCGGACCCGTGGCGAAGGCGATCGGCGTGATCGCCATCGTCATCACCGGGCTTGGCTTTGCCTTCGCCGAGGGCGGGTCGGCCATGCGCAAGGGAATCGGCATCGTGTTCGGCCTGGCCATCGCATTCTCGGCGACAACCTTCGTGACCAGCTTCTTCAACCTGACGGCCGGCGCGGTGTTTTAGGATGGCGGGATCCCGGATCGAGGGCTTTGAGATCGGCTTCCACAGTTCGCTGTCCGAGCCGGTGACCATCGGCGGCGTGCCACGGATGATCGCGGTGTTGAACGGCACCGTGACCGCGACGCTCGCCCTGGGGCTCCAGGTCCCGATGATCGGTATCCCCTTGGGCCTCGCGGTCCACCTCTGCGCCTACTGGCTGACCAAACGCGACCCCTACTTCTTCGACGTGCTCGGCCGCCACATCCGGCAAAAACCCTACTGGGACGCCTGAAGCCCGCCGCCCGTCTTCGCTGGGGAAGCCAGTGCGTTTGGGCTCCCCTCCCCCCTTTGTCCTGTCTCCACGGCGCCAGCCCGATGCTGGCACTCGGCTTTCCCGGAGGAGGCTTCACTTTGCTCTATTTGAAGGAATACCGCCCAAAGGCTGAGCGCCTGTTCGATCATCTGCCCTGGGTCGCGCTGATCGGCCCCGGCCTCGTCCTGAACAAGGACGGCAGTTTCCAGAAGACCCTCAGCTTCCGAGGACCGGACCTCGCCAGCTCGACCGATGCGAGCCTTGTGGCGATCCGCGCCCAGCTCAACAACGCCCTTCGCCGTCTCGGCTCGCGCTGGTGTTTGCACATCGAGGCGCTCCGGGCAGCCTCCCAGGACTATTCGGCCGGCGAGTTTCCCGACCCGGTGTCCGACCTCATCGACGATGAACGGCGCGCGGCGTTCGAGGCGGAGGAGCGGCACTTCGAGAGCCGCTATTTTCTCACCCTCACCTACCTGCCGCCCGAGGAGGCGGTCAGCACCGCCGAAAGCCTCCTGCTGGAGAACGCGCCATCGGGCCGCGGCGCCGCGGGGATGTATCGCGCGGCCCTCAACGACTTCCTCGGCACGGTTCGCCAGGTCGTCGATATCCTGACCGCCATCATGCCCCGCGTGCGGGAGCTCTCGGACGACGAGACGCTCACCTATTTGCATGGATGCGTTTCGACCAAGCCCCACTATGTCCGCACCCCCGAAACGCCGGCCTATCTCGACGCCTTCCTCACCGACGATGACTTCCAGGGCGGGCTTTTTCCCAGGCTCGGGAAGAGCTTCATCCGCACGATATCGGTGCGCGCCTACCCGACGACCTCGTCCCCTGGACTGCTCGACCGCCTCAACGAGCTGGGCGTCGGCTATCGCTGGGTTTGCCGCTACCTGCCGCTCGACAAGGAAGACGCCCGGCGGGCCGTGACCACGCTGCGCAAACGCTGGTTCGCCAAGCGTAAGGGGGTCATGGCCCTGCTCAAGGAGGCCATCACCCACGAGCCTTCCCAACTGGAAGACCCGGACGCGGCCGCGAAGACGGACGACGCCGATGCCGCCTTGGCGATCCTCGGCGGCGACTTCGCCTCCATCGGCTACTTCACCCCGACCGTCACTCTGATGGACCGCGACCCCGATCGGCTCGCCGACCGGGTTCGTGAGGTGGAAGGCGCCATCAACCGGGTCGGCTTCGTCTGCAAGGTCGAGGACATCAACGCGGTTGAGGCCTGGCTCGGAAGCCTGCCGGGCCAGGCCTATGCCGACTTGCGCCGGCCGTTCGTCTCCTCCCTGAACCTTTGCGACATGATGCCAATGTCGGCGATCTGGCCCGGCCCGACGCGCAACGAACACCTCACCGCGGAATGCGCCAAGCGCGGCCATCCCGGCAGCCAGCCGCCCCTTATGGTCACGCGAACCGCCGGATCGACGCCGTTCCGCTTCGACCTGCACCAAGGCGACGTCGGCCACACGATGGTGGTGGGCCCGACCGGCGCCGGCAAATCGGTGCTGCTCAATACGATCGCCACCCAGTGGCTCCGCTACCCCGAGGCCCAGGTGTTCTTCTTCGACAAGGGCGCCAGCTCGCGCGCGGCCACGCTGCTGACCGGCGGGCAGTTCTTCCATCTTGGCGGCGACCAGGGCGAAATCGCCTTCCAGCCGTTGGCGGAGATCGACGGCGCCGAGGACCGCGCCTGGGCGCAGGAGTGGGTGCAGGATCTGGTCGCGGCCGAGGGCGTGGAGATCACGCCGCCGGTAAAGGAAGAGATCTGGGGCGCGATCAAGAACCTCGCGGCCGGCCCCCGGGAACAGCGCACCCTGACGCTGCTGGCGGCGACCATCCAGGATCACACGGTGAAGGCGGCCTTGGCGCCCTTCACCCTTAGCGGGCCGCACGGCCATCTCCTCGACGCCCAGCAAAACCTCTCGTCGGACGCCCGTTGGCAGACCTTTGAGATGTCTGACCTGATGACCAGTAAGGCCGCACTGGCCCCGGTCCTCACCTACATTTTCCGCAGCCTGGAGAAGCGGTTCGACGGCCGGCCGACATTGCTGGTCCTCGATGAGGCCTGGCTCTTCCTGGATCGGGGGGCCTTCGCCGCGAAGATCCGCGAGTGGCTGAAGACGCTGCGCAAGTTCAACGTCGCCGTGGTCTTCGCCACCCAGAGCCTGGCCGACATCGCCAACTCGTCCATCGCGCCGGCCCTTATCGAGAACTGCCCGACCCGGGTCTTCCTGCCCAACCCGGATGCCCAGACGCCACAGATCCTGGCGCTCTACGAGGCGTTCGGCCTGAACGCGCAGCAGGTCAGGATCATCGCCAACGCCACGCCCAAGCGGGAATATTACTATCAGTCGAGCACCGGCAACCGGCTGTTCGAGCTGGGTCTTGGACCCCTGGCCCTAGCGACCGTGGGCGCCTCTTCGCCTGGCGATCAGCAGCTCATGACGGCGCTCCTTGAGGAGCACGGGCGGGCCGGGTTTGCGCCGGCCTACTTCGCGACGGTCGGACACCCGGACGTCGCGAAATACCTCAGCGACCAACTCGTCGAGGCGAGGGTCGCATGACCATGCCTCGCCAACCCGATGAAACGACCGAGGCCCGTCCTGGCCTCCAGCCTCCCGTTGCGCCCTGGATCAACGCCTTCGCGGGTCTTGCGTCTCGGGTGCCGGCGCGCTGGAGCCGGACACGCCGGCGTCGGCGGCTAATGTTCCTGGCCCTGTGTGCGCCTGGCTTCGTCGCGACCTTCGCGACGCCGTTGCACCACAACTTCTTCCTGCTCGTGTTCGGGATCGTGCTGTTCGCCGCAGCCGCCCTGTTTCGCGCACTGACCGAGCCGCTCTTCGAACGCGCGGACGCCGCCGGACCGCAGATCACTTCCCCTTCCCCACCCCCCTCGGAGGACTCTCGCCATGCGTAGGCTCGTCGCCACTACCGCTGCTGTCGCGGTCCTCAGTCTCGGTCTCAGCACGACCGCGCCGCCGCCGGCGCAAGCGCAGATCGCTGTCATCGATCCGCAGGCGATCATCCAAGCCATCAAGCAGGTGGAGCAACAGCTCCAGATGATCACGCAACTTCAGCAGCAGGTCGCCAGCCAGGCGGCCATGCTGCAGAAGCTTGGCGTCGACGTCACGGGTCCGCTGCAACAGATCGCATCCGAGGCGACGCAGCTTCTTCAGACCGCGCAGGGCATCGGCTACCAGGGCCAGAACCTCGCCCAGCAGTTTCAGCAGGCCTATCCGACCGACCTGAAGGGGATGAGCTTTGCCCAGACGCGGCAGGCGCTGGCCGGATGGCAGGCCAACAGCCGCCAGACCCTCCAGGAGGCCATGGCGACCCAGAACCTGATCGTTCGCTCGCAGCCGACGAGCGCAGGGGCCGTCAACGCGGCGGTCGCCGCTTCCCAGAACGCCGCGGGGCAGACAGCAGCTATCCAGGCGACCAATCAGTTGCTGGCGAGCCTCAGCACCCAGCTCACCCAGCTCCAGACCATCCTGATCACTCAGGGGCGGGCTCAGCAGACCGCCGAGGCGCAGGCGCAAGGCGCCCGAGCGGCGGGGGCTGCCGAGAGTCAGCGGTACTGGAACGTCCAGCACCCCGCCAGCCGCGTGAAGAACCCGGGGGATCTGTAGTGCGCCGTCTCGGATTCTTAGGCCTGGTCGCGCTGACGCTCGCCGGATGTAGCCCGGCTGGGCCCGCCCACGACAAGGCCTACTACCTCGCCCACGCCGATGAGCGAGGGGCGATGCTCGAACGATGCCGCAATGATCCGGGCGGCCTCGGCAAGTCCGCCAACTGCGTGAACGCCATGGCCGCAGCGGGTGACGTCGAGAGCAACCGCTTCTGGGACCTCAAGAAGCCTCGCAGCCGGGTCGAAAACCCCAGCGGCCTTTAGGCGCGTGTCCAGGAAACGATGATGGCGACCGCCGACCCCGCAGCACTCGACGACTTTCTGAACCGCTTCCGCAGCCAGGTGGATGCAGGCTTCGGGCTGATCCAAGGCGACGTCGCTGGGACGCTGGCGGCGCTCGTCGTCATCAGCATCACCATCACGGCGCTGCTTTGGGCGATCGATGAAAACCAGAACGTACTGGCCTCGCTCGTCCGCAAGGTGCTCCTCGTGGGCTTCTTCGCCTTCCTCGTCACCCAGTGGGCGAGCCTGACAAAGACGGTCGTCAACGGCTTTGCCGCGCTCGGTCTCAAGGCGGGCGGCGGAGCGATGAGCTTGGCGGACTTCACGACCTCGCCCTCCAAGATCGTGATTTCGGGCATCGAGGTGGTCAAGGGCCTCATGCTCTACGTCAAAGAGGTGGCCCCGGGACCGATCGAGTTCTTCGCCCATATCGACGTCGTCTTGATGGCTTTGGTCGCAGCCATCGGAATTCTGATCGCCTTTGTCATCCTCGCCATCGAGATCGTGGTGACGATCATCGAGTTCCACATCGTTACCCTGATTGCCTTCGTGACGGTGCCGTTCGGCGTGCTTACCCAGACCTCGTTCATGAGCGAACGCGCGATCGGCTACGTCATCTCGGTTGGCATAAAACTCATGGCGCTGGCCATCGTGGTCAGTCTCGGCACCACGGTATTCGACAGCTACACGGTCTCGGCCGCTCCCGACATCAACGAGGACGTCGGCCTGCTCCTCGGCGCTGTCGTCATGGTGATGCTGGCGCTGAAGATCCCCGCCATCGCCGGTGCGCTGATCAGTGGTGGCCCGCAGCTCAACGCCGGCAGCGCCCTGATGGGCGCGGCGGGTGTCGCAGCCGGCGTCGCCGGCGTCGGCCTCGCGGCTCGTATGGCGGGAGGCGCCATTGCCCAGGGCGCGGCGGCAGGTGGCGCGAAGGTGGCTGCAGCGCGGGCTGCGTCTGGCGGCCTGTCGTCAGGTGGAGGAGCACCCGGCGGCGGCGGCCCGAGCCCTCCCGCCAGCCCAGGGCCAGCTCCCACTCCAAGTCCGGCCCCTGCCAGCCATAGCGCGCCTGCGTCGGTTTCGGGCGGCCCGTCGGCATCCAAGCCGGAAGCCCCCGCAAGCGACGCCGGCTCTACGTCCCCGATCGTCGCGCGAGCCCGGGCCCGCCGAGGCGGTTTGGGCTCGGCGGCGCGCACCAGCGCCGCGACCGCGGCCGCCAGCGGTGACTCGAACAGCCCCGGGATGTCGGCCTCGCCGATCCGTCCCGACGATGACCCCAAGTCCTAGAGCCCCTGGAGAACCGCCATGTTGAACGCCTTCAGGAGACCGCAAGACCGTTACGGCAGCTCCGCGCCGGTCGAGAGCCCCTATCAGCGCGCCGCGCAGGAGTGGGACAATCGCATCGGCTCGGCCGTCTCGCAGGCGAAGAACTGGCGGCTCGCCGCCTTCTGCTCGCTGGGTCTGGCGGCCCTGTCGCTTGGCGGGTTCATCTACCAGGCCAGCAACACCAACATCGCCACCTTCGTGGTTCCGATCGACAAGTACGGCAGACCGGGTCGCATCGAGGTCGCCGGGCAAAGCTACAAGCCATCGACGGCGGAGACCGGCTACTTCCTGGCCGACTGGGTGACGCGGACCCGCTCCAAAAGCATCGACGCGATCGTCATCCGCGACAACTGGACCGCCGCCTATCGGTTCGTGGCGGGGTCCGCCATCGGTCAGCTCAACGACTACGCCAAGACCCACGACCCCTTCGCCAACGCTGGCGCTCAGGCGGTCAGCGTCGAGATCGTCTCCGTCCTCGCCCGCAGTCCTAACACCTACCAGGTGCAATGGCGGGAGACGACCTTCGACCAGGGCGCAACGCGCGCCACCGAGAACTGGACGGGCCTGTTCACCGCCAAGATCAACGCGCCGAAAAACGAGGCCGAACTCCGGGCCAACCCCCTCGGCATCTACATCACCTCGTTTCAGTGGAGCCGGGAGCTTTAGTCATGACACACACATTCCTCCGGGCCTGCGGCGCCACCAGCCTCGCCATCGGGCTCGCCCTCGCGGGCAGTTCCGACGTCTCCGCTCAGATTCAGCCGGCGCCTGCGCGGGCCGTTCCGCCCGTCGCGCCACCCCGCGCTTTGGCCGTGGTGGTTGCGGCGCCACGAGCAGCCGCCCCGACCGTGCCGGTTCAGCCGCCCCGCCGTCGGCCCGTGCGCCGCGCGACCCAGGCTTCGCCGGTGCTGCGGACCGTCCAGGCGGGCAATGACGCCGCGCGGTCGTTGCCCTCGGCCGGCGCGTACCTCAACGCCGCGCTCTACTACGACTTCGAGCCGGGACGGCTCTATGTGGTCCACACCAGCCCGCGGTTTCTGACCGCGATCACCCTTCGGCCTGGCGAGAAGCTGATCTCCAAGGCGGCCGGCGACACGGTGCGATGGGTGCTCGGCGAAACAGTCCAGGGCGCCGGAGCCGGCCAGCAGGTGATCGTCTTCGTCAAGCCGATCCGCGGCGGCCTGCGTACCAACATCATCCTGACCACGGACCAGCGGACCTATCTGCTCGAAGCGGTCAGCCACGAGGGCGAGACCTATACGAGCGTGATCAGCTGGAATTATCCGCAGGAAGAGATGCGCGACGCGCAGGCGGCCCGCGCGGCGGCCGACCAGGCGGTCGTGGCCAGCAGCATCGCCATCGACCGCCTGAGCTTCGCCTATCGGATCCAACCAATCGGAGCCCGGCGTGGTCCCCGCTGGCAGCCGCTGCGGGTCTTCGATGATGGCCTGAAGACCTACATCCAGTTCCCAGCCGACCTTGCGGCCACAGAGGCGCCGCCGCTCTTCCTGATCGGCCCGAACAAGCAGGCCGAGCTGGTCAACTACCGGTTCGCCAACGGCTACTACGTCGTTGACCGGATGATCGATGTCGCCGAACTGCGGCTCGGCGAGGGCCGCCAGGTCGTGGTGCGGATATCCCGCACCGGCGGGGCGCGCTGAGATGAGCCATCTGCCTCCCGACCCGCCCTCCGAGGGCGTAGGACCGATGGCCGCGCCGGAGCGCAAGGCCTCGCCTGCCAGCGTGCTGACCGGTCCACGTCCGCCGGTGACCCGGTGGAATCGCAAATACCTGCTGGCCGGCTCCGCCGCGCTGGCCAGCGTCGTGGCCTTGGGATTCTATCTTGGCTTTGGCGGCTCCCACACGCGGGCGGCCAAGGATCAGGATCCGCAAGCGGCGGCCGATACTCAGACGCCGCAGCGTCCCGAGATCGCCAACCGCTTCGCGCAGGGGTACGGCGATCCGGGCCTGCAGGCCTCCGCGCCGGGCATGGCCACCCTGCCGCGGCCCGGTGCGGACGCGGCGGGCCAGTCGGCCGTCGGCGTCGCTGCCGCGCCTCCTGCGCCGGCGGTGGACCCGGCCGTTCAGGAGGCTCGCGATCAGGCCCGCGCGGCGCGCGCGGCCGGTCCCTTCTTCGGCGGACAGCCGGTGCAGGTGGCCGATCGGGATGTGGCCGCGCCCGCGGCGGGGTTGGCGGCGTTCGCCGGCCGGGCCGCCCCGCCGGCCGAGCGGTCGGCAGAGGTGCAGCCGCAGAACGGCCAGGGCGCCAAGCGCCAGTTTCTGGCCGGCTCCCGGTCCGAAGACTACCTGGCCAATCCGCTGCTGCCCCCGCTCAGCCCGTGGGAGGTGAAGGCGGGAACCCTGATCTCGGCCGCCCTCATCACCGCGATCAACTCCGATCTGCCGGGCGAGGTGATCGCCCAGGTGACCCGGCCGGTTTACGACCACGTCACTGGGCGCACCGTGCTGATCCCGCAGGGCGCCCGGCTGATCGGTCAATACGACAGCCAGGTCGCCTATGGTCAGGAGCGTGCGTTGATCGCCTGGAACCGGATCGTCATGCCCGACGGCCGGTCGATCAATATCGGCTCGATGACTGGGGCCGACCTATCGGGCGCCAGCGGCCTTCGCGACCGCACGGACGGGCACTTCGGCCAGCTGGCGCGCGGCATCCTGCTTTCAACGATCTTCAGCATCGGCGCGGCGTCCGCCCAGGACGCCGGCAACCGAAGCTCCGGCGGCTTGGTGATCAACAGCACCGCCAGCGGCGTTTCCAACCAGGCCCAGCAGACCGGTCAAAGGATCACTGAGCGTGATCTGAACCGCCAGGCCACGATCACCGTGCGCGCTGGCTGGCCCCTCCAGGTCATCGTCAACAAGGACATGATCCTCGCCCCCTACCAGTAAGAGAGAGTTCCAGTGACCCAGACCGCAGAGAAGCTCGGGCTGTTCCTGTCCGAAGGCCTGCACCAGGACATGGTGTCGGCCGCCGAACGACTGAATACGCGCAAGAATCCTCGTGGCTGTGTGCGGCTGATTTATGAGCGCGCCTTTCGAGAGTTGGTGGAGGCGCTGGAGAGTGGCGTCGAGATCGCCTTCCCAGCTGTGCGCGGCGCCAAGGACCGGGTGTCGGTGCGCCTGTCCCGGCCGCTCTGCCTGCGCATTCGCCGGCACACTGACGGCCTCAATCTCAAGCTGACGGACTTCGCCTTCGCGGCGATCGACCGCTTCCTTCAGTCCATCAAAGGAGACACCTATGACGCGACCCGCCAAGCCCACCCTGTCCCTGGCTAAGATCGACCTCGAGGAGAAGGTGACGGACCTGCGCCTGCGGCTGCGCGGCAAGCTCGCCGTCGACCTGGTCGACTATCAGCGCGCCTACGCCCAGAGCAACGCCCAGGACATCGCGCTTGAGCAGCTCGTGCCTCACATCCTGTCGACCTTTATGGAGGCGGATCGAGGCTTTCAGGCTTGGCGCAAGGCGAACCCGATCAGCGGGGCGTCGTAGCGTTCGCCCCGTGCTGATCGACGGGACCGACCTACCACGGCTGGCACTGTGAAGTCCTCTGACCACAAGCGGTAGATCCCTGAGTCGGTAGCCGGGGACTCGTTTCTGAATATCCGTCAACCGCCCGAATCGGCCCTTTTTGGTCGAAATGGTGCAATTCCAAGCCTTCAGCTTCGCCCAGACTCACTGAACGCTGAGCCCGACTGAGTCGCGCGCGCAGATTCTCTGCGCGCGCCTGGTCGCAATTCAGGAATTCAGTTTGACCTAGACGAGACCCCCAAACGGCGAAAGCCCCCAGTTGACGCTGGAGGCTTTCGGAAATCGCAGGCGCCGTGTGGTAGCGGCTTGATTGATCGGGACCAACCTAGAAGTCGCTTTTTGCGTCGTCAAGGCCCGAATAGGAGACCTGTTGTCTTCTGCCTGCCGGTTTCGCACCGTCGAAACGGCCTCGTCCCAGCACGAAGGGACGACATGCAAACCGCATTATCCGAGGACGACTGGCGACCAGGATTCGCCAAGCGAGCCCCCAACTTCGACGCGGTCTGCGAGCAGGCCCGCGCCTGGCGTTGGAGCCCCGGCGAAAGCATCGCGCGCATCGCCGCGGCCGTGCTGAAGGGCACGCCCACGCTCACCATCCAGCAGCGGATGACCCTGCTGCTCTATGTCGAGCACCTCAATCAGGACCGCCTGGAGAAGGACGTCGCCTGCGTGTGGCCGAGCACGGCGCTGATCGCCGACTATCTCGGCTGCAGTGAGAGCACGGCGCGGGCCAACCGGCGCGGCCTGGAGGCGGCCGGTTACATGGTCCGTGACTACAATCGTGCTAACCGCCCCGCCGGCGTCGAAGCCTATGACCTGGCCCCGCTGGTGGCGCGCCTGGACGAAATGGAGGCCGCTGACGCCGCGTTCCGCGAGGCGGCGCAAGCCCGCCGAGCCCAGTACCTTGAGCCCGTGGTATTTGCGCAGAGATATGCCGCCCAGGCGCCTATATCCCGGCGCCTAGAACAGTCCCATAAGAACGACAGTTCCTCTGTACAGGATAAGGACGCGCCTGCGTCGCGAAGTTCTTCCTTCGCGCGTCCGGCTACGCCTCCCGCGAGCGGCAAACGCAACGGATCCTCGGGCCGACGCCACAGCAGCGGAACATCCAGCGCCATTTGCTCCCCGGAGGGAGCAAGCGGCTTGGGTGGCGCTCAATCCGCACCCTCCGCGGCGGCGGAAATGGTGCGCCAGGAGCTCAGAGCGGCCGTCCAGGTTTGTCCGAGACTGGCCGCGCTGGTGGGGGATCATATCCTCGCCGACCCCGCCAGCGCAGGGCCTGCCGATGTCGCCCGGATCGCGGCCGCGGCGGAAACCTGGCTTCCTGAAATCGAACGCAACAATGCCCTCTCGGTCGGCTGGGGCTGGGCCCGCCACGGGCCACGGGTTATCGCGATGCTGGCCATCGCGCTGGAAGACCCGGCCATCCAGAGCCCTTGCAAATACTTCGGCTGGATGGTCACCCGAACCGCCCAGGGCGCGCCCGATCTGCGCCTGAACCTTGCCCGGATCATGCGGGTGAAGGGGGAAATCCCGCCGCCTGAAGTCGCCCCGCCTGTGGCCCTGATGGCCGCGCCGGGGACCGACGATCCGACCTGGCAGGCCATCGCTACGGCGCTCCGCGCCATCGTGCGCGAGGGGGCCTATGGCAGCTGGTTCGGAAAGGTCGGCTTCCACGGCATCGAGAACGGGCTCCTGACCCTGTCGACGCCGAGCGGGATCGCCGCCGACCGGATCAAACGCGACTACGCGACGGCCATCCTGCAGGCGGCCGAGGTCGCCGAGGTGTTCGTCGAGCGGGTTCTGGTCACCCTACGCAAGGATCATCGATGATTGGGCGCAGCTTGTGGGTCATGCTTGGCCTGATGCTCGCCGCGGCGAGCCCGGTCCCGCTTAGCGGTCAGGCCCGCGTGGTCGATGGCGACACCTTCACTCTCGGCTCCGAACGGGTCCGAATGTGGGGGATCGACGCGCCTGAGGGCCGACAGACCTGCAAGGACGCCGGCGGCGGCGACTATCGTTGTGGCGAGGTGGCGCGGGACCTGTTGGTCGGGTTGATCGCGCGCCGCAACGTCACCTGCGAGGTGCGGGACCGCGATCAATATGGCCGGGCCGTCGCTCGCTGCAGGGTGGGCGATCTCGATCTCGGCCTGGAGATGGTCAGAGGCGGCTGGGCGCTGGAATATCGCCAATTCAGCGGTGGAGCATACACGGCGGCGGAAGCCGAAGCGCGCCGGGCCCGGCGCGGCGTCTGGGCGGGCGCCTTCGAGCGCCCCTCGGAGTGGCGGACGGCTGAACGGTCAGCCGCGGCGTCCATACCTGCTTCGGCCGCGCCGGCCGCGAGCGGCGGCTGTGTGATCAAGGGCAACATCAACGCCGCCGGACGGCGGATATTCCACGTTCCCGGCCAGGAGGACTACGCCGCGACGCGGATCGACCTGTCGCGCGGCGAGCGCTGGTTCTGTACGGCGGCTGAGGCGCGGGGGGCTGGATGGACGGCCGCCAGGCGGTAGCCGGTGTCAGTGCTCCGGTGCCGTCAGATCCACGTTCCAAAAGGCCAGGACCTCGCGCACGGCGTCATGGCCAAAGTGTTCAAGGGCAGGGTCGGCGAGCTGCTGGCGGAACCGGGCCTTGCGCTTGGCGATCGCCGCGCGCACCCGCTCGCTGTAGGGCGCGGTGCCGGGCGGGAGGGTGCGCCGCTCGGCCGTTGGCCAAGCTTCTGGATATCCTTCTGGAATGACGCCGGCGCGAACGCGCTCGGCGCCGACCCGGACATCCTCATGCTCGCAGGCCCATCCGTAGAGATGGTAGGCGCAGACCCGCAGGCACTCCTTGATCTGCGGGACCGTGTCAGTGAAGCCCTTCAGCGGGGTCGGAAGCCAGGTCATGTTGCCGACGCAGGAATAGAAGCGCGGGTCCTGGACGACGTTGCTCCTGCCGGCGAAATTCTCGTCGTCGTAGCCCCAGATGTGACAGACGGTCCAATTCTTCGGCTTCGGCGGGGTCTTGACCCCGAGCGCCTCGACCAGCGCCATCGCGGCTCGGATGTTTTCCTCGACCTTGGGCACGCCCTTGCCGCTGACCAGAACCTTGCTCCAGGCCGCGTCGTAGCGGGGTCGGCTCCTCGCCGTGTCCGGGCACCAGATCGGCAACGCCTTGAAGGTGTCGGGATGCACCCAGCGCGCCGTGCGGGCGATCATTTCCATAACGAGCGGCAGCTCGTGTTCGATTTCGGACAAGCCGTCCGGGACCTCGAACGCCGTCATGATCCAGGACGCTCGCGGCTAGGCTCCAGCCCTGTCATCCGAGTTGGGCGGTGCCGGGATCCTGGCCGGCGGCCCGGGTCGCGGCGCTGGGCTGTTTGTCCGTGGACAGAATGATGGGTCCGAAATAGCCGAAATCGTCGCGGCAGGCGGCGACCGCCAGGCTGACGTCGCGATAGAGTTTCGGGGCGTCGGACTTGAACTTGGCGAGCCTGTATTCTCCGGTGCGTCCGGACAGGCGCAGCCAGACGCTCCAGTCGCCGTGTTCGCTTTCGGTCAACCGGACCTCTTTGAGGGAGCCGCCGCGCTCAAGATACATCGAGACATTGCGGGCCCGGATAGCCAGCTCAGGGTTCGCGCCGATGACCCAGGCTTCTTCGCTACGGCCCTCGTCCCCCGCGATCTGATCAGTGTTCATCACGGAATGCCCCAAACTCATGATGGGCTTATCTTGCAATAAAAGCACATGGCTGTCGCCCTCCTGATCGACGCCTGTGACGATTCTGCGCCGCCATTTCCCGGGCTATCGCCTCAATTTCAAGCCTGTGAGTTGCGATGCCGAGGGGGAAGCTTCGGTTTGGCGAGTGATTGGCCAGGATCTGGATCTGTCTCTGGATTTGGTGGGGGAGCGCCCTCCCCCTGAGTCGCAGGCGTCGATGCCTGCGCCTACCCCCACCAGCGGGGGATGCCCCCGCAACGCCCCCTAGGTCAGATCCCGAGCGGCCGACGGCCACGGACGGAAAGGGTGGAGGCAGGCCTGGGGTGGGTGAGTTTTGGTCAGGCAGTCCCGGGAGGTCGCCATGTCCTTGAGACCCATCGTCCAGGCCCTGGGCGGCGATCTCTACGATCGCGGCCAGAGGGCGAACATTCCAGCGCCGGGCCATAGCGCCGCCGACCGGTCTGTCTCGCTGCTACTGAAGGAGGGACGGATCATCGTCCACACCTTCGGGGATGGCGACTGGCGCGCGGTGCTCGATCACCTGCGCGGCGAGGGCCTGGTGGACGCCCACAACGCCCCAACCACCCTTAGCCAGTCGCGCCGCGCCTCGGCGATCGGGAACACGGGCACGACGATCGAGCGCCTGAACGCCGCGCGGCGGATTTGGGAGGCCGGAAAGGCCGTGCCGAACACCCTTTCCGAGCGCCATTGTCGGCTGCGGGCGATCACGCGTGCCCTGCCAGGTCCGCAGGTGCTCCGCCACTGCGGCCATGCGCCGGTCTCGGCCTATGCGGCGGAGAGCCGCCACCATCGGCCCGCCCTCCTGGTGGGCGTCAGCGATGCCCTGGGCGCCTTCACCGCCGTCGAGCTGGCCTATCTCGCGCCGAACGCCCATCGGGCGGCGGACCTGCGTCTGAACCGCAAGACGGTCGGCGCCGTGCCCGCCGGGGCCGCGGTTCGGATCGACGAGGCGGCGCCGGAGATGCTGGTCGCCGAAGGGTTTTTCACCACGCTATCGGCCAGTGAACGGTTCTCGCTTCCGGCCTGGTCGCTGATGTCGACCCGCAACCTGCGAAGCTGGATGCCGCCGCCTGACGTGCGCTCGGTGCTGATCGCCGCGGATCGCGGCAAGGATGGTGAGGCTTCGGCCGAGCACCTTCGCGCCAAGCTGGTCCGGGCCGGCCTGAAGGCCTGGGTCGAGTTGCCGCCGGGCGACGTCGGCGATTGGAACGAGGCGGCATTCGAAGCAAGTCGCAACGATGCCCTAGCGGGTTCGTTGGGCTGCTCCTGACTGAGGCCGTGGAAAAACGTGAGTTCCGGTCTCGGCTTGGTTGGCCCGGCGGAGTTGATTGATCGAGTTCCGCTGTTGA
>NZ_JAOTJD010000061.1:0-17123 GCF_042714595.1 Phenylobacterium ferrooxidans
CCGCGAGCCCCGCGGGCGTCGTGGCCCGGGCCGCCGCCGATGCGGCCACGGCAGAGGCCTCCGAGGCGCAAGCCGACGCCGAACCCGCCAACCTGGCCGGCGGCGACGCGCCTTCCATCCTCGACGAGGGCAAGGCCGCCGCCGCGCGTCAGCCGACGGCTGCCGCCCCGCCGCCGCCTGAAGCCGCCGCGCCCCGTCCCGTGACCACGCCGCCCGCGGCCATCGCCGCCGCAGCCGTCGCCGCCACCAACCCCGCCCCGCCGCCCGCGCCTGTCGCTGACACCGGCGACGCTCCGGCCGCCGTAGAGGCCGTGGTCGCCGCGGACGCAGTGGAGACCGCCGAGGCTGACGCCGCCCCCGCCCCCCCTGCCGCCGCGCCCAAGGCCAAGACCGCCGTCCGGGCCGCCCGCAATGAGACCGGCGCCCGCGCCGAGCCCGCCACCGCGCCCACCGTCGCCGTGGCCGACGCCGACCCCCTGGGTCTGGTGGTCGCCCCGACGCAGACCGCCGAGACCTTCGACTCCGGCTCCCAGGGCAAGCGCGAGAACGCCGCGCCGATCGTGGAGGCCAAGGCCGACACCGACACCGGTCAGCCCGTCGCCCCCAATGTCGGCGAGGCCGCCGCGACCGCCTCCACCTCGGCGCCCGTCGAGGCGCGCGCCGGTCCGCAGACCGTCGCCCACCTGGCCGCCCAGATCGTCAAGAAGCTGGAAGGCCGCTCCACCCAGTTCGACGTCGCCCTCAACCCCGAGGGCATGGGTCGGGTGGACGTGCGCATCGAGATCGGCGCCCAGGGCCGGCTCACCGCCTCCATGTCCTTCGAGAACCCCCAGGCCGCGGCCGAACTGCGCACCCGGGCAAATGAACTTCAGAAGGCCCTTGAACAGGCCGGCTTCGACGTCAGCGGCGGCCTTCGCTTCGACGTCGCCGCCGACCGCGGCCACGGCCAGGCCGGTCAGGGCCAGTTCGGCCAGGACGCCCACAACAACGGCGGCGCCTGGCGCGGCAAGGCCTTCCAGGCGGCGCTCGACAGCGCCGACCCGTCCGCCGACGTCGCGCTGTCGGGCGGCCTCAACCTCCAACGTCGGACCCTGATGTCTGGCGTCGACGTGCGAATTTAGGAAGCGTCAGATGGTAGATGCAGTTTCAAGTGTCGGTCAGACCGCCACCCAGTCGGGCACCAAGCGGCTCGCCGAGAGCTTCGACACCTTTCTCAACCTGCTGACCACGCAGTTGAAGAACCAGGACCCGCTCTCGCCCCTAGACTCCAACCAGTTCACCCAGCAGCTCGTCCAGATGACCGGGGTGGAGCAGCAGCTCTACGGCAACCAGCTGATGGAAAAGCTGGTGGCCAACACCGGTAGCGGGATCTCCACCGCCGTGGCCCTGATCGGCCGGGACGTCAAAGCCGGCACGGCTGAAAACGCCATCAAGGACGGCAAGGCGACCTGGAACTTCAACCTCAACCGGGCCGCCGACGACCTGAAGCTCGAGGTCCTCGATTCCAAGGGACGCACGGTCTACAGCGAGGCCCCGGCCGACATGAAGGCCGGTGACCACACCTTCAAGTGGAACGGCAAGGACGCCAGCGGCAAGCAGCTGGACGACGGTGGACCCTACAGCTTGAGGGTCACGGCCAAGGACAGCGCCGGGACCGGCGTCATCTCCAAGGTCAGCATCCAAGGCGTCGTCACCGGCGTCGAGCAGGTCGACGGCAAGACCCTGATCACCATCAACGGCGCGAAGATTCCCTGGGAGACCGTGACCTCGATCAACGAGGCCGCGCCCACCAACACCGCCAACAACAACGACAACAAGCCTACCCCGGACGAAGCGGCCGCCTGAGGCGCTTCGACTCCCTAACCCTTTGCGACCCCCGCAGAACGAAAGAAGGCAACAACCATGAGCATCAACAGCGCAATGCTCGCCGGCGTCTCGGGCCTGGTGTCGAACTCGTCGGCCCTGGCCGCCATCTCCGACAACATCGCCAACGTCAACACCACCGCCTACAAGCGCAACCAGGTGAACTTCGCCAACGTCGTGACCGCCCAGGCCGTGAAGGGCCGCTATTCGGCGGGCGGCGTGCAGGCGGTGACCCGCCAGTTCGTGGGCCAGCAGGGTCTGATCACCAGCGCCTCGTCGCCCACCGACCTCGGCATCTCCGGCGACGGCTTCTTCGTCGTCACCCAGAAGGCCAATGGCCTGACCGCCGCCGACAATCGCGCCTTCACCCGCTCGGGCTCGTTCAGCGTCGACGCCGACGGCTTCATGGTCAACGACGCCAAGCTCTATCTGCAGGGCTGGCCCGTCGAGGACGACGGCACCATGGACATCAACCCGTCGGACCTCACCAAGCTGGAGCCGATCAACGTCAAGAACCTGGGCGCCGCGGTGCGTTCCACCGCCAATGTCGCCATCAACGCCAATGTCGACAAGCGCCTGCCCACGGCCCAGGTCGACCTAACGGCCTATGACCCCAACGTCCAGGCCACCAGCATGGCCGGCTACGCCGATGGCCAGAACACCATCTACAAGCCCGACTTCACCATCGAGATGAACGTGATCGACTCCACGGGCGGCTCGCACAAGATCGCCATGTCGTTGATCCACGACCCGGCGGTCACCAACGAGTTCCGCGCCGAGATCTACACGATCCCGGGTTCTGAGATCGGCGACGGCACCACCTCGGGCCTGATCACCTCGGGCACCGTGCGCTTCACCGCCACCGGTCAGTTCGACAAGGCCAACTCCACCCTGTTCGGCGCCCTGGACGCCGATCCGCAGATCGTCCTGGGCGACTCCGACGGCGGCGCCGCACCGGCCTGGGCCACGGCGCTCGGCATCACCGGCCAGACCATCGACTTCGACTTCGACCGCCTGGCCTCGCGGCCCGAAACCTCCTCGGTGACCCAGGTCAACTCCGACGGCGCCAGCGTCGGCAACGTGGTGGGCGTCGAGGTCGACGAGAACGGCGTGGTCTCGGCCATCTTCGACAACTCCGAGATCCGCCAGGTCGCCAAGATCGCGCTCGCCACCTTCCCCAACCCCGATGGCCTGACCCCGGTCAGCGGCAACGCCTACCGCCCGACGATCCAGAGCGGTGAGTTCGTTCTGAAGGAGCCGACGGTGGCCGGCGCCGGTCAGATCGCGGCCTCTACCCTGGAAGCCTCCACTGTCGACTTGTCGGCGGAGTTCACAGGACTGATCTCGACCCAGAAAGCTTACTCCGCCTCCTCGAAGATCATCACCACCGCCGACCAGATGCTAGAAGAACTCATCAACATTAAGCGATAAGTCTTGGCGTTAATCAGCTTTAACTGGCGATGACATCTTAGACTGTACCGTTTTAGTACATGGGGGAGCGAATGATTAGGCCTTTTTTTACTATTGCGATTCACCGGCTGTTATGGCCTGCGTCGTATGTTCCCTCCGAATTGTGATGGTGGGAAAGGCGTAAAGCCATGTTGCAACAACAACAGCAGACCCGGACGAACAGCCGCGGCGAGCCTTATGTGATCGGTCCGACGGGGGTTCCCCTGACGATCGCCGATCTGCCGCCGGTGGACACCGGGCGCTGGGTGATCCGGCGCAAGGCTGAGGTCGTCGCCGCGGTGCGCGGCGGGCTGCTGACACTCGACGAGGCGTGCGAGCGCTACTCCCTGACCAACGAGGAATTCCTCGCCTGGCAGAAATCTATCGACCGTCATGGTCTGGCGGGCCTGCGGACCACGCGTCTGCAACAGTATCGCTGAACTCAACTCCCCCCAGATTGATGTTCGCGATGTGGCCGCCCCGGGCAACCGGGGCGGCCACACCCGTTCTGGGGGTCCGCGCGGCGCAGGCTCCGCCGGAAACGCCGCATCCTTTCAGGGCGCTCTAGGAACGCCGCTGCGCTTCCCGGAAGATCAGCTTGTCGATCCGGCGGCCGTCCATGTCGACGACCTCGATCTCGTATCCGCCGAGCCGGAGAACCTCGCCCTCCGCGGGCAAGCGCCCGAGCCGGTTGAGCACCAGGCCCGCCACCGTGTGGTAGCCTTGGCCCTCGCTCAGATCCTCGCCGATGATGTCCCCGAGTTCGAACAGGTCGGACCGACCATCCACCAGGAAGCTGCCGTCATCGCGCCGCAGGATGCGAGCCTCCGGCTCGTCATGGCTCTCGTTGAAGTCCCCCGCGATCATCTCCAGCAGGTCGGTGGGGGTGACGACGCCCTCCAGGCTGCCGAACTCGTCGACGATGAACGCCATGTGGGTCGGCGAGGACTTGAAGAGCTCCAGGGTCTTCAGGACCGTCGTGGTTTCCGGGATGTACAGCGGCGCGCGCACCATGCTCTCGAGATCGAGGGGGTCGCCCGCCAGCAGCGCGTCGGCGACCTGCGCCTTGTGCGCGATCCCCAGGGGATCATCGATGCCGCCGCTCCGCGAGACGACGAACCGCGAGTAGGGACAGGTACGGATATCATTGCGAAGCACCTCGTCGGGATCGTCGAGGGACACCCAGTAGACCTCCCGGCGCGGGGTCATGGCGACGCGAACCGGCCGGTCTCCGAGGCGCATCACCTCGTGCATCATCGCCCGCTCCTCCGGCTCGATGATCCCGGCGCCCGCGCCTTCGGCCAGGACCGTCTCCACCTCCTCCTGAGTGATGACGTCGCCCTGCACGTCCTTGATCCGCAAGATCATCAGGACGGCGGCCGTCGAGCCGGTGAGAAAAGTCACGAACGGGCCCATGCCGGCGGCCATCAGGGTCAGCGGCCGCGCCACGACCGCCGCGATGGTTTCCGGCATCAGCAGCGCCAGACGCTTGGGCACCAACTCGCCGACGATCAGCGACAGGTAGGTGAGCACGACCACCACCACACCGGTGGAGATCGCCTCCGAATAGTCGGCGAACTCCGGGACGTTTTCGAGAATCTTGTCAAACTCCGCGGCGATGGTGGCTTGGCCAAATGCGCCGGCCAGGATGCCGATGAGGGTGATGCCGACCTGTACTGAGGAGAGGAAACGGGTCGGATCCTCGGCCAGCAGCAGGGCTGCGGCGGCGCCTTTGTCCCCGCGCTCCGCTCGGCTCTGCAGCTTCTGTTTTCGCGAGGAGACGACCGCCAGTTCGGACATGGCGAAGACGCCGTTCAAGACCACCAACAGGAGGACCACGGCGGAGGCGAGGAGAAGCATTGCTTGGAGGCTCAAACGAGGCTGTCCTGCAGCCCCTTGAAAGCATACCGCGCTTTGCGGAGGCAGTTGAACGATTCAGCCTGAGCATGGGACCTCCGCCTGCGCCTGGCCCTGGCATGACTTGCGCACAGCTCCGCTTCAACGAAGCCGTTGGAGGGGTTTGCCGTGTCGAAACAGGACGGAATGTGGTTCGGGCTGGCGGGCGCCCTGGTCTGGGGCGCGGCGACGCTGTTCTATGTGGTCTTCGCCCGGGGCGTCATCGAGCACGCCTTCTGGTTCTACGTCGTCAACGCCGCCCTGGTGGCCATGGCGCTGGGGCTGTTCTTCCACATCACCGTGCGGTTCCTGGCCACGCCCCGCCGGCATCGCCGGCTCGCGGCCCTGATCTTCGCCGCCCCGGGCCTGGTGGGCGCGATGCTGCTTGGCCTCAACTTCTCGACCTTCCTGCCGCAGCTGCCGCCTGAGAGCCATGGCCGCTACGTCGCCCTGGTCCTGGTCAGCTACGCCCTGATGATGGCCCAGGCCCTGGAGCCCAGAACAAAGCGGGGGCCTGCCAAGAACTAGAGGGTGACGGGCGCCGAGACCGGCGTCCGGCTGTCACCCTCTGGGCCAGGGGCTGAGATCCGACAGCTTGCGGATCGTCACGGCGATCCGTTCCCGCTCGCCCGCGCGGCGCTCCACCAGCAGGCGGGCCACCTGGGCGTCGTCGTGGAAGGCGTAGCCCTTGATGGCGTCCAGGATCGCCTTGGCCAGGTTGTCGAGGTCCATCCAGGGCGGGTCGCCCACATATTCCATGACGATCTCCACCGAGAACTCGCCCCACGCCGGGCGCGATCCGCGCCAGGCCTTGCGGAAGAACTCGTGGATCAGCGGCTTGTAGACCTTGGCCTGGGTCGACAGGCCGTCGACCATGACCTCCATCACCCCCTCGCTTTCGCGGGCGCGCACCTTGGCGTGATGGGTCCAGCCGTCGTCCATGCCGCTCCTCTTAGACAGCTTTGCGCGGCGCCAGAACCCTTGCGCTCCTGACCGGCCCGGTTAAACCGGCGCATCGACCTGACAGGAGGCCAGACCATGACCGCGACCCGCACCGAAACCGACACCTTCGGCCCGATCGAGGTCGCCTCCGACGTCTATTGGGGCGCCCAGGCCCAGCGCAGCATCCAGAACTTCAAGATCGGCTGGGAGAAGCAGCCCAAACCGGTCGTCCGCGCCCTGGGCATCGTCAAGCGCGCCGCCGCCGAGGCCAATATGGAGCTGGGCCGCCTGGATCCGGTGATCGGCGCCGCTATCGTGGCCGCCGCCCAGGAGGTGATCGACGGCAAGCTGGACGACCACTTCCCGCTCTCGGTCTGGCAGACCGGCTCGGGCACCCAGTCCAACATGAACGCCAACGAGGTGATCTCGAACCGCGCCATCGAGATGCTGGGCGGGGTGATGGGCTCCAAGGCCCCGGTCCATCCCAACGACCACGTCAATATGAGCCAGTCGTCCAACGACACCTATCCCACCGCCATGCACATCGCCTGCGCCGAGCAGGTGGCCAAGGAGGTGATGCCGGCCCTCGAGCACCTGCACGCCGCGCTGAAGGTCAAGACCAAGGCCTTCGACCACATCATCAAGATCGGCCGCACCCACACCCAGGACGCCACCCCCCTGACGCTCGGCCAGGAATTCTCCGGCTACACCCAGCAGATCGCCAACGGCGTGCGTCGCATCAAGGACACCCTGGCGGGCCTCTATGAACTGGCCCAGGGCGGCACCGCCGTCGGCACGGGCCTGAACGCCCCGGTGGGCTTCGCCGAGCTGGTGGCCGCCAAGATCGCGGCCATCACCCGCCTGCCCTTCATCACCGCCCCCAACAAGTTCGAGGCCCTGGCCGCCCACGACGCCATGGTCTTCAGCCACGGCGCGCTGAACACCGTGGCCGGCAGCCTGTTCAAGATCGCCAACGACATCCGCTTCCTGGGCTCGGGCCCGCGGTCCGGCCTGGGCGAGCTCTCCCTGCCTGAGAACGAGCCGGGCTCGTCGATCATGCCGGGCAAGGTCAATCCCACCCAGTGCGAGGCCCTGACCATGGTCTGCACCCAGGTGTTCGGCAACAACGCCTCCATGACCTTCGCCGGGGCCTCGGGGCACTTCGAGCTGAACGTCTTCAATCCCGTCATGGCCTACAACTTCCTGCAGTCCTGCCGCCTGCTGGCCGACGCCTCCATCAGCTTCACCGACAACTGCGTGGTGGGGATCGAGGCGCGCGAGGACAACATCAAGGCCGCCCTCGACCGCTCGCTGATGCTGGTCACCGCCCTGGCCCCGAAGATCGGCTATGACGCGGCGGCCAAGATCGCCAAGACCGCCCACAAGAACGGCACCACCCTGCGCGAGGAAGCCGTTGGCGGCGGCTATGTCACCGACGCCGAGTTCAACGAAGTGGTGCGGCCGGAGAACATGATCCACCCGGGGTGATTGGCCCTTAAGGCAATCGGCGTTAGGCTCCACCTATGGGAAAGATCGAACTCAAGATCGAGATCGACGCCGACCTGCTTGCGAAGGGTCAGGCCGCCGGTCTCGACATGGCGCGGACGCTGGAGAATGGTATCCGGCAGGCGACCCGAGCTGAAAGCGACGAAGACAAGGCTCGACGTTGGGCGGAGGAAAATGCGGAAGCGCTAAAGGCTCAGCGCGAACGCATCGACGCTCACGGTGTGTTCGGCGAGGATCTGCGGACCTGGTAGGTGCGCCAGTTCGAGGTTCACCCCAATCCGGCCGCGCGCTCTCGCGCCAGCTTTCCCTATGTGGTCGTCCTGCGGTCTCATCTGTTGGCCGCTTCGCATGCCACGATCGTCGCGCCGATGCTCCCGCAGGACGGTCGGTCTGCGTTCACTGAAATCAGCGTGACGGTCCGCTTTCGAGACAGCGACCACATCGTTCTTGTGGGCGAAATGGCTCCGCTCGACACGCGCCTGCTGACCAGGGCGATCGGGGATCTAGGCGACTACGAGTACGAATTCCGCCGCGCCCTGGACCGCCTGTTCACGGGCTTCTGACCCTACTCCGCCGCGTAGACCAGCGGGTGGGCGTGGGCCCAGAGGTGGGCGCGGTAGGTTTCGAAGCACTGTTCGCCGCAGATCAGGCGCATGACCGCCCCCTCGGCGATGTGGCGGGCGCACTCCGGCGTCTCGGTCACCAGCGGGATCAGGGCCTCGGCGTTCCAGGCCTTGGAGTGCTCGACGTCCAGCTGGGCGTGCAGGGCGAAGTACTTGCGGCCCTCGGGGCTCACCCCCAGCCGCTTCAGGCCGGCGTCCACCGCGCCCACGCGGGTCGGGGCCGTCAGCTCCACGACGCCCAGAGCGCCGATCGACTGGTAGGTATATCGTCGGGTCGTCGCGAACGCCGTCATCACATTGGCCAGGCACAGCGACTGCCACAGGGTCGAGTCGATGGTCGGATGCAGATCCAGGCCCTTGGTGGTGCGCTCCAGCATCGGGCTGTGCATGCCGGCCTCGCTACCGCGGCCCATCTCGTCCCAATAGTTGCGGGCCAGCTCCAGCTTGGGCCGGGCCGGCAGCTTCACCTGGGTCAAGGCCACCAGGTCGTCGAAGCCCGCCTCACCGGCGGCCTCCTGGGTGAGGAACCAGCGCATGTCGTGAAGGGTGGCCTCGTTTTCCAGCCACGCGAACAGCGGGTCCCACTGGCCGGGGCCCGAGGCCTTGAGCTCTTCGAACCAGGCGATGAAGCCGTCGGGGTCTGTCGGGACCGCCGCCACCATCGGCGCGACATGTTCGCGGAAGGCCTCGATGAACGAGCCCTCGAAATGCTTCATCCGGGCCTCTTCGGCCACTTCGGCGCGCCAGTCGTCAGACGGCGTCCCCACCGCCATCCGCCGATGGTTCCAATGGGCCAGGCCCTTGTGCAGGGTCTCGGCGTCCGGAAACTGCGGGTTAAAGGCGCCGAGGCGCGACAGACGTTCACCACCAAACACGAAACACTCTCCCTCTTGGCCAGTAGGAGCGTCCGAAAGGCGGGCAGGTTCCTATGCCGACAGCCCGACAAAGCAACATACCATCGTTAGGCGAAATCGTCAGCGCAGGCGGCTGACCGCGAAGTCGGCGAGGTCTTCCAGCGCGGGCCGCCAGCTGTTGCCGGCCGGGAACTCCGCGAGTTCGCCCTTGGCCTTGCCGGCGTAGTCGGCGGCCAGGTCGAGGGTGGCGTCCAGGGCGCCGACCCCGGTGATGAGGTCGCGGGCCCGCTCGAAATCGCCGTCGGCCTGTTCCAGCCGCGCCACCGCCCGGTCCCAGAACGCCTTCTCGGCCGCGCCGGTGCGGGCGATGGCCAGCAGCAGGGGCAGGGTCGCCTTGCCTTCGCGGAAGTCGTCGCCGGGATTCTTGCCCAGGTCCTTGCTGACGCCGCTGTAGTCCAGGCTGTCGTCCACCAGCTGGAAGGCGACCCCCAGGTCCTGGCCATACTTGCGCAGGGCCAGGCACTGTTCAGGGCTGGCGCCGGCGGAGACCGCGCCGGCCTCGGCCGCGGCGGCGAACAGCTCGGCGGTCTTGGCCTTGATGATCTCCAGGTACATGTCCTGGTGCAGGTTCAGGTCGTGGGCGCGGGTCAGCTGCAGCACCTCGCCCTCGGCGATCACCCGGCTGGCGCGCGCCAGGATCTCCAGGGCCTGCATGGAGCCGGCCTCGACCATCAGTTCGAAGGCGCGTGCGAACAGGAAGTCCCCCACCAGGACACTGGCCGGCGCGCCCCAGATCAGGTGGGCGGCGACCTTGCCCCGGCGCAGTTCGGAGGAATCCACCACGTCGTCGTGCAGCAGGGTGGCGGTGTGGATAAACTCCACCGCCGCCGCCAGCTTGAGGCAGGAATCGTCCTGGGCGCCCGACAGGCGCGCCGCGGCGATGGTCAGCAGGGGCCGCAGACGCTTGGCCGAGCCGCCGATCAGGTGTTCGGCCAGGGCCGGGATCACCGCCACCGGGCTCTGCATCCGATCGCGGATCAGGGCGTCGACGCCAGCCATGTCGGGCTGCGCGAGTTCCATAAGGCCGTCGATGGAGGCGGGCTTTCGGGTGACCGGGGCGCTGACTGCGGCCACGAGGACTCCTGGTCTAGGCGACGACGATACGGGGGGACCGCCGTTTGCGGGGACAATGGTGACGCGATAAGGCACGGTCAAGGAGAGCACAACGCCCCACCGTTCCGATATGGCGATTACGAGTCAGCAAGCCGACATGGACGCAACACCCGAGGACCGGCTTCTGGACGGTCGCGTGCGCCTGCGTCAGGCGCCGGAAGGCTACCGCGCGGGCATGGACGCCGCCCTGCTGGCGGCCGCCTGTGACGCGCCGGACGGCGCCCGCGTGCTGGAGACAGGCTGCGGGGTCGGCGGGGCCCTGCTGGCCGCGGCGGCCCGCCGGCCGGGGGCCCTGTTCGTCGGGCTGGAGCGCGATCCGGCTACGGCCGCCCTGGCCCGGGAGAACGTGGCGCTGAACGATATGGCTGCGCGGGTGGAGATTCTGGAGGGCGACGTCGCCCTGCCCTTCAAGAGCTTGGGCCTGGCCCCCTTCGACGTCGTTATGGCCAACCCGCCGTACTTCGACGATCCCAAAGCCCTGCGCGCGCCGGCGCCCGCCAAGCAGGGCGCCTGGATGGCCGATGGCGGCCTTCAGGCCTGGACGAGCTTCCTGCTGAAGGCGGTGCGCGAAGGCGGGGCGATCACCCTGATCCACCGCGCCGATCGCCTGGCCGACATCCTGTCCCTGCTGGCGCCCAAGGCCGGCTCCTTCCAGGTCCGGCCCATCCACGCCCACGCCGATGCGCCGGCCAAGCGCGTGCTGGTCCGAGCCCTCAAGACGGGCAAGGCGCCGCTGCAGCTTTTGCCGCCCCTGGTCCTGCACCCACGCGAAGGCGCCAAGCACACGGCCGAGGCCGAGGCGATCCTGAGGGGGACCGCAAGGCTCGAGTGGCTCTAGTCGAAGATATCGAACAGATCGAAGCGCTTCTTGCGCCGGTAGCCGGGGTGACGGTGGTCATCGTCGTCGTCATCGTAATCGCGCCGAGGACGCTCGGGTTCGCGCCACATGCGCGGCGCGGCGCTCTCCTGGGCCGGCGCTTCCCCGCGCCCGGCCGCGATCAGCTTCTCAAGCTCCCCACGGTCCAGCCACACGCCCCGGCAGGACGGGCACATGTCGAACTCCACGGCTTGCCGGCTGACGGCCGACATCGAGGTGTTGCAGTTGGGGCAAAGCAGGAGGGGCATCGGATGGGGCGCTCCATGACATCCGGTTCAAGGGATGGGTGCGCCCGACGACCGGGACCGAGGACTGGGGGGCCAAACCTTCTAGGACCCAGCATCGAGCGCACCCGATGCAGTCCGACATCGCGATCCGCTCGGGGAGGAGAGCTATGGATCGCCAGAGGGGCCCGGCCTGCGATCCATGAGCTAGGTAGCCCGCGCGCGTTTGGGAAGGGTCGGCGCGGTCTTTTTTTGATCGGCCCCTGGCGGGCGACGGCGCGCGCCGTCTAACCTCCGCGGGCGGAACTCGCAGAGGGAGCGCGCGTGACCGGACCTTGGCAGCCTGACGAGAACGAGCCGGCTCGGCGCAACGTGACGCCGGTGCGGCTGCTGATCTGGCTCGCCGGCCTGGCCGCGGTGATGCTTGGCGTCTGGATGCTTCTGCAGGCGTTTCCCGGGGTGATCAGCTCGCCGGAGGACTGGGCCTGGGTGGGCTGGGGCGTCTTCATGATGGCCCTGTTCTCCACCGCCATGCTGGACGTCGGCCGTATCCGCTGGGCCGAGAAGGCGCGCCATGCCGCGATCTGGGCCGGCATTGTCGCGGTGCTGATCCTGGCGGTCAGCTACCGCACCGAGCTCGCCGGGGTGGCCCAGAGGGTGCGCATGACCCTGTCACCCTCCTATCCTGTCGCTACCGGGCCGCGCGAACTGGTGGTCAGCGCCGGCGACGGCGGTCATTTCCTGGTCATGGGCGAGGTCAACGGCCAGCGGGTCCGCTTCCTGGTGGACACCGGGGCCAGCGAGACGGTGCTGAGCCCCGCCGACGCCGCCCGCGTGGGGATCGATCTCGCCGCCCTGAAGTTCGACCGGGCGTCAGAGACCGCCAACGGCGTGGGCTACGGCGCAGCCTTCCAGGCCGACAGCCTGTCGGTGGGGGCCATCACCTTCCGCGACATGCCGATCATGATCAACCAGGCCCCGATGAGCAGCTCGCTACTGGGAATGACCTTCCTGCGCCGCCTGGAGTCCTTCCAGGTCAAGGGCGACAGGCTCCTTATGAAGGCCCACGAGTAGCCGACGCCATGGACGCAGGCGTACCCCTGGGGCGAGTTCCGCCGCCGCTGTGCCGACGACGGCGCCGAGGTGCAGATCAGCGACTACCGCACATAGCAAAAGGGGCCGGACATGCGTCCGACCCCTCTCGTCTTCGATACTCGGTGACGCCGCCCTAGTTGCGCGCGGTGTCCACCAGCTTGTTCTTGGTGATCCAGGGCATCATGGCGCGCAGGCGGGCGCCGACTTCCTCGATCTGGTGTTCGGAGCCCCGGCGGCGGGTAGCCTTGAAGCTCGGCGCGCCGACCGCGTTCTCCTGCATGAAGTCACGCACGAAGCGGCCCGACTGGATGTCCTCCAGCACGCGCTTCATCTCGGCCTTGGTGTCCGGCGTCACGATGCGCGGGCCGGTCACGTACTCGCCGTACTCGGCGGTGTTGGAGATCGAGTAGTTCATGTTGGCGATGCCGCCTTCGTAGATCAGGTCCACGATCAGCTTCACCTCGTGCAGGCACTCGAAATAGGCCATCTCCGGCGCGTAGCCCGCCTCGACCAGGGTTTCGAAGCCGGCGCGGATCAGCTCCACCAGGCCACCGCACAGCACGGCCTGCTCGCCGAACAGGTCGGTTTCGCATTCCTCGCGGAAGGTGGTCTCGATGACGCCCGAACGGCCGCCGCCGATGGCCGAGGCGTAGGCCAGGCCAAAGTCGTGGGCGTTGCCCGTCGCGTTCTGGTGGATGGCGATCAGGCAGGGCACGCCGCCGCCCTTCTGGTACTCGCCGCGCACGGTGTGGCCCGGGCCCTTGGGGGCGATCATCAGCACGTCGATCGAGTCTTTCGGCTCGATCAGGTTGAAGTGCACGTTCAGGCCGTGGGCGAACAGCAGGGCCGCGCCGTCCTTGATGTTGGGGGCGATCTCTTCGTTATAGATGCCGCGCTGCAGTTCGTCGGGCGCCAGCACCATGATGGCGTCGGCCCAGGCCGAGGCCTCGGCCACGCTCATCACCTTCAGGCCGTCGGCTTCCACCTTCTTGGCGGTGGCCGAGCCGGGGCGAAGCGCCACCACGACGTTCTTCACGCCGGATTCCGACAGGTTCAGCGCATGGGCGCGACCCTGGCTGCCATAGCCTACGATGGCGATCTTCTTGTCCAGGATGCGGGCGAGGTCGGCGTCGCGGTCGTAGTAGACGCGCATGGTCATTCTCCTGAAGACGAAGGTCGCCACGACGTCGCGCAACGGCGCCGCAGCAAAGGCGGGGCTTTGCAGCGGAATTTTGCGCGAAGGTCAAGCCGAACGGGCGCTTACAGGACATTTCGTCCCGTGACGCCCTCCCTCCCCTCTCGGGGAGGGAGGGATCAGATCACCAGAAGACGTCGTGGATCACCTGGACCACGCGGCCGGAGAACATGTCCACCAGAAGCACGTCGCCGCCAACCCGGACATATTCATAGCCAATCGGCGGGATCGGCAGGCCGTAGGACCACCAGTCGTTCAGCCGGTACTGGCTGCTCCACCAGCTGCGCGGCAGTTGGTCGCCATAGCTCCAGCTGCGGATGTAGAACCCTGACGGCGGGCGATAGGCATAGCCGCGATAGCGCTGATGGCTACGGAAGTTCTGGCCGTAGTGGCGGCGGTCGAAGCGGGGGCGCTGCTGGTGGCGGTCGGGACGCCAGTCGCGGCCGTTGTTGTTCCAGCCACTGCTGTTGGCGCCGTTGTTGTTCCAGCGCGGATCGCGGTCGTTGCGGCCGTCCCGGTCGCCGCGCCCATCCCGGTCGTTGCGATCGTCGTGACGTTGGCTCTGCCAGGTTTGCCCCTGTCGCGGCCCCTGGCCATGGTTCCAGCGCTGCCCGTTCTGGGACGGCTGCTGAGCTTGCTGGCCCTGCTGCCCCTGCTGGCGCGACTGCCAGTTGGGATCGCCACGGCGGCCACCCTGGCGGCCCTGCGGCTGACCCTGGGGCTGCGCCTGGGCCTGCGGCTGCGGCTGAGCCTGGGGTTGCGGCGCCTGCGCCTGGGGCGCCGGTTGGCGTTCCTGCAGGGAGGGCGGCACGTTGCGCGAACTGGCCCGCATCGCCGGATTGTAGCCGCCGTCGCCGCGGCTCTCGCGCCGGCGCTCTTCGCCATTGTCCTGGGCCAGGGCCACGGGGGCCGTGGAGGCCAGCAGCACCAGCGCCAGGGCGCCCTTCATAACCGTCTTCATGTCACTGTTCCCTGGCCGGACACGGCCGATGGCTGTCCCTTTAGCCAAGGTTAATGGCCGGGCCTGTGTGAACCGCGCTTGAACGGAATCCCCGGTGACCTGACATAGAGCGCGTCAGGGTTAAGTGGAGGCCGGTTAATCCGCCCGACGCGCTCTACACTTTAGAAATTAGAGCCTTTTGAACGGGTCAGATTTTTCATCTGACCCTAAAGGCTCTAGGGGCCGACCCAGGGAGAGCGCGATGCCCGCCACACCGCACGACATCACCGGCTTCTGGCGGACCGCCGGCCCCAAGAGGTGGTTCGCCAAGAACCCCAACTTCGACGCCGCCATCCAGCTGAAGTTCGAGCCGGTGCACTACATGGCCGCCCTGGGCCGCCACGACGCCTGGATGGCCACCGCCGAGGGCTCCCTGGCCCTGCTGATCCTGCTGGACCAGTTCCCGCGCAACCTGTGGCGGGGCACCGGCCACGCCTTCGCCACGGACGGCAAGGCCCGCCTGATCGCCCGTCACGCGGTGGCGACCGGCCAGGACCTTGAGATCGAGCCCCTGCTGCGGCCCTTCGTCTACCTGCCCTTCGAGCATTCCGAGGACCTGGCCGACCAGGACGAGGCCGTGCGGCTCTGCGCGGCGCTGGGCGACCCCGAGACGCTGAGATACGCCGAGATGCACCGCGACATCATCCAGCGCTTCGGACGCTTCCCGCACCGGAACGTCTCCCTTGGACGCACGACGACTCCGGAGGAGCAGGCCTTCCTGGACGAGGGCGGGTTCGCGGGCTGAAGCGCTAGTGGTTTATCTGCTGCGAGTTCTGGCTCTCGATGAACTGCTCACGCTCCCGCTCCTGGCGCGCCTCCAGCTCGGCCTTGTCGTAGCAGACCCGCTTGGTGAAGCGGGTGCCGGTGGTGGTCTCCGTCCGGCAGATCATCTTGATCCGCTTCTCGCCCTTCTTCAGCGGCGCGGCGACCGGGACCCGCTCCACCACAGCGGGCGCCTGTGGCGCGGACGCGGGCTCTTTGTCATCCGCAGCGCCCAGCGCCGCAGCCATCAACAGGACAAGAATCATGAAACCCCCAGTCTGGAACTCTACCCAAGGTTCCACATCCTGCGGGGGTGAGGCAATCGCGGACCTGCCGGGAGGCGAACCTCCGGGACGTCAGCGGCCGCGGACGTCGGAGAAGGCCGACTTCATGGCCATCTGCCGCATGGCCTCCTGGTCTTCCTCCGAGCGCCGCTTCCAGTCCTCCAGGGACAGGCAGGTGCGCTTGGCCAGGCGGGTGCCGGTGGGAGCCTCCTGGCGGCAGACCATCTTGATCCGCTGCTCGCCCTTGTTCAGGGGGGCGGCGACGGGGATGGCCTGGGGCGTGGCCGCCTCGGCGCTGGCGGCGGGCTGGTCGGCGCCGCTGAGCGCGGCGGACATGAGCAGGGCGAGGATCATGGGCATAAGTCCAAAGTGTCGCGTGAGCCGAGCTTGCTACCGGTATAGGCCAGACACAAGCTCATCACCGCAGCAACCGATTCGATTTTTGATCCGGAAATCATGAACGCGCCTGTCCGCCATCTTGTCCGTGACCGCGCCGCGCCGGAGCATCCCGAGCGACAGTATCTCGACCTGCTGGCCGACATCCTGGAGAACGGCGTGGAGCGCGGCGACCGCACCGGCACTGGCACGCTCGGCGTCTTCGGCCGCCAGATGCGGTTTGACCTGTCCCAGGGCTTCCCCCTGCTCACCACCAAGCAGCTGCACAGGAAGTCGATCTTCGTGGAGCTGCTGTGGTTCCTGAGGGGCGATACAAACGTTCGTTGGCTCCAGGAGCGCGGCGTCTCCATCTGGGATGAGTGGGCCGATGCGAACGGCGAGCTCGGCCCCGTCTACGGCAAGCAGTGGCGCTCCTGGACCGCGCCGGACGGCCGGGTGATCGACCAGATCGCCGCGGTGATCCACAGCCTGAAGACCAATCCCGACAGCCGCCGCCACATCGTCTCGGCCTGGAACCCGGCCGAGATCGAGGACATGGCCCTGCCCCCTTGCCACTGCCTCTTCCAGTTCTTCGTCGCCGACGGCAAGCTGTCGTGCCAGCTCTACCAGCGCTCCGCCGACGTCTTCCTGGGCGTGCCCTACAACATCGCCAGCTACGCCCTGCTGACCATGATGATGGCCAAGGTGACGGGCCTGGAGCCCGGCGAGTTCGTCCATACGCTCGGCGACGCCCACCTCTATCTGAACCACCTCGACCAGGCCCGCGAGCAACTGACCCGCGATCCCCTGCCCCTCCCGCGCCTCGAGATCGCCGACAAGGCCGACCTGTTCTCCTACGACTACGAGGACTTCAAGCTGCGCGGCTACAAGGCCCACGAGAAGATCAGCGCGCCGATCTCCGTATAAACCCGCTCATCCCGGCGAAGGCCGGGATGTGGATTCTCGTTCGAAGTGCAACACCCTGGAGAAGGCCTCGGCTGGGGT
>NZ_JAOTJD010000062.1:0-15791 GCF_042714595.1 Phenylobacterium ferrooxidans
CAAATCCTCTCAGACAGGGGCTTCCTCGCGCCAGCCCCGGCGTGCGCCCGTACCGCGTCAGCGGTTTAGTTCAATCCTAAATCGTCCCTACGACCTAGTTCAGCTCGGCTCGTCGCCCTCGGTAATCAACGCGGCGAAAATCGCCGTCACCCGCGTCAAGTATTCCTCCCGTTCTCGGCCCAGCAGCGGCGCGTCGCGGATCAGGCGTTCGACAAGGAACCCAACATAGGTCGCCGCGAGGATACGAGCGCGCGCGCCGGCGCCTGTCCCGCCTAGCCACTCCCGGATCGGCCCCAAGAGCCGATCCTGGACGAGCATATTCAGGAGCGGCGCGGTCGTCGGCGATGTCGCGGCGCGGAGCAGAAACTGAAATCTGTGGGTCCTGGCCTCGTCGATATGGGGGCTACCCGCCAACACGGCGGCGACCTCATGGGCGAACGTCGCGCGATCCCACCCCCGCACGTCATCCGTCCCGAATGACGCGTTCAACGCCTCCAGGAACAGTGCCTCCTTGCCCCCGAAGTAGCGCTTCACCAGGGCCACATCGACGCCGGCTTCGCGGGCTATGTCCCGCAGCACGGTGCAATCGTACCCCTGAAGGGCGAACTGGGTCTTTGCCGCCTCAAGGATCGCCGCGCGGGTCGCCTCTGCGTCGCGCTTGCGGGAACCAGCCGGCAGATCAACGAGCGCCACAGTGTCATTCATCCGAAAAAGCCCGCTCGAACCAGGTTGGCGCTCAGTCTGTTCCTCTACGTCAAGCCGACGCCGGAGAACAGGCTGAGCATCAGAGAAATGGCCCCGTCCGACCAAGTCAATGGCCGTTGACATGGTTGTGAGCCGGCGTCAGACTGCCTTGTCAGGGTCGCCGCCGTGGGTTGCGGGTGGACCTGTTGTTCGGCGGACGAGCCACGGACGGGGATGGAAGTCATGAACATAGCGACGAAGATCAAAGCAGCTGACGCGGCGGCCGAAGTCGCGGCCACGCCGCTGGAGAAACTGAATCCTGCCCGGGTGGACCGCTTCTACAATGACACTATCTGGCCAGTGTTCGAGCGCTTGCGCCGCGAAGACCCCGTCCACTTCACGCCGGACAGCGAATACGGCCCTTACTGGTCGATAACCAAGTGGAACGACATCATGGCGGTGGACACCGACCATGAGGCGTTCTCCTCGGCCGAGGGCATTGGCTTGCCAAACCTCGAGGCCCAGATCGAGCAGGAGAAGATCATGGGTAAGCGGCGTCGCGGCGCCGCGGGCTTCATTACGATGGACGAGCCGGAACATAGTCAGGGCCGCAAGGCGGTCAGCCCCACCCTGGCGCCCAGCAACCTGCACGCCATGTCGCCGCAGGTGCGCGAGCGCGCCGGGCAGATCCTGGACTCCCTGCCGATCGGCAAGGAGTTCGACTGGGTCGACCTGGTGTCCAAGGAGCTGACGGCCATGACCCTGGCCACCCTGTTCGACTTCCCGTTCGAACAGCGCCGCAAGCTGACCTGGTGGTCGGATATGTTCACGAATATGCCGGGCCACGGGCCGGTGGAGAGCTGGGAGCACAAGGGCGCGGCGATCTTCGAGTGCTTTGGGGCCTTCCAGGAATTGTGGAACCAGCGGGTCAATGCTCAGCCGGGCAATGACCTGATCTCGATGTTGGCGCACAATCCGGCCACCCGGGACATGCCCATGGATGCCTATCAGGGCAATGTCGTCCTGCTGATCGTCGGGGGCAACGACACCACCCGCAACACCATCTCCGGCAGTGTGTTCGCGCTCAACAAGAACCCGGATCAATACGCCAAGCTTCGGGCCAATCCCGATCTGGTGCTGTCGATGGTCTCCGAGACCATCCGCTGGCAGACGCCGCTGGCCCACATGAGCCGGGTGGCGACGCGCGACGTTGTGATGCACGGAAAAACCATCAAGAAGGGCGACCGGGTCGTCATGTGGTATATTTCGGGCAACCGCGATGAGACCGTGGTGGACCGGCCCAACGAGTTCATCATCGATCGCGAACGGCCCAGGCAGCACATGTCGTTCGGCTTCGGCATCCACCGCTGCGTCGGCAACCGCGTGGCCGAGATGCAGCTGACCATCATCTGGGAGGAGATCCTCAAGCGCTTCCCGGAGATCAAGGTGGTCGGCGATCCCGTGCTGAACTACTCCGCCTTCGTTCACGGCTACGAAAGTCTGCCGGTGATCATACCTACGCGGAACTGAGTGACCAGGGCCACGCGCCAAAGTGTGGCACGAGACCGGAAAATGGCGACATCTCCCCAAACTGATCGCCTAACGATCACTTTTCGCTGCCCGCAGGCGCTGGATGGCCTGCTGCCCCGACCGGTCCCGGCGGCTCGCAGCTTGCCGGCCTGGCTAAGAGACCTGCCACAGGCAATGCCCAACGCCGTGGGCGTGGGGGAGAACGACACTGTGAGGTGCTGGCAGGCAAAGTGGTAAGGGTCTCCAGTTTGGCGTGGTCAGGCGCTGAGGTGGAGATTTTCGTGATGCCGATCTCGTTCAAGCGTCATCGGTTTCCGGTCGAAGTGATCCAGCAAGCTAGTGTGGCTGTATTTCAGGCTCACGCTCAGTTTTCGTGATGTCGAGGAGCTCTGGCCCAGCGCGGAATCGAAGTCAGCCGCGAGACGGTCCGCTGTTGGGCGATCAAGTTTGGCCCGCTGATCGCGGCGAACTTGCGCCGGCGGCGATCGCCACCGACAGGTCGGTGGCATCTGGATGAGATGTTCGTCCGGATCGGCGGTCGGAAGATGTGGCTTTGGCGCGCCGTCGATGACGAGGACGATGTTCTCGACGTCTTGGTCCAGAAGCGGCGAAATAAGGCGGCGGCGCTGAAGTTGCTGCGTCGCCTGCGACGAAACCAGGGTATCCACCCCGAAACGATCACCACCGACAAGCTGGCGTCCTACGGCGCGGCCGTGCGCGAACTCGGACTGAAAGGCGCCCACCGACCGAGCGGACGGCAGGCCAACAATCGGGCTGAGAACAGCCACCTTCCGATCCGACGATGAGAACGGAAACAGCAGAAGTTCAAGTCGCAGGGCTCAGCCCAGAGGCATCCTCTCCACCGACGCCGCCATCTAACATTGCTTCAACGTCCAAGAGCACCTAATCCGCCGATCCGCGCTCCGGACCTACCGGGCGGCGGCCCATCATGCCTGGATCGAAGCGACGGCAGCGGTCTGATCAGGGGTAGGGCAGGGCGGCTTGCGGGCGGGCGGGCGGAGTTAACCTGCCAGTCCCCCTGATGCTGCCCGTCAGCAACTACACCCTACTGCGCGTGGTCCGCCGGCGCGGCTCTCACATGCCCGCGCCGCCCACGGTGATCGGGGCGGCGCCTACGCCTTGGCGACCACCAGAGCGATTCGGGTCGCAATCCGAAGCCTTGACCTAGTCTGACATATATGTGTTTTTGTCTTCCTCCTATATGGGAGATAAGGATCGCCCCGACGGGCGGCCAGATTCGCCGTTAATGGAACCCGGTCAGCCTAGCGATGGGTTAGCCAAGAACCGAAAATCGTGGGTCGAAGGCAGTCCCTTCGCCGTGACGTGGCCTCAGTGGCCGACTGAGTTAGGGGCGGGACGTGAGCATTCGAGGCAAAGCCTTTGTCGCAGGAATCTATGAGCATCCCTGCAGGGGGGCGGCGAACAAGACGCTCGCGCAACTGCATGCCGAAATTGCGAAGGGGGCGATCGCTGACGCAGGGCTGAGCATGGGTGATGTGGACGCGTACTTCTGCGCCGGCGATGCGCCTGGCCTGGGTCCGCTCAACATGATCGAGTACCTCGGCCTGCAGAACGTACGGCACATGGACAGCACCGAAACCGGCGGGTCCTCCTATCTGGTCCATGTCAATCATGCGGCGCAGGCGATCGCGGCCGGTCACTGCAACATCGCACTCATCACGCTAGCGGGCCGCCCCTTAGCGGACGCAAAAGAGGGCAAGTCGGGCGGGTTTCACAATACCGAAGCGCCGGATTTTCCGTTCGAGGCGCCGTTCGGCGCAAATGTGGCCAACATGTATGCGATGTGCGCCAAGCGCCACATGCACGAGTTCGGAACAACGTCCGAGCAACTGGCCTGGATCAAGGTCGCGGCCTCCCATCATGCTCAGTACAATGAGAACGCCAGGCTACGAAACATAGTGACGGTCGACGAAGTCTTGGCCTCTCCGATGATCGCGGATCCGCTTCATCGGCTCGATTGCTGCGTGATTACCGACGGCGGGGGAGGCTTGGTCGTCGTCAGCGAAGCCGTAGCCAGAGGGTTGCGACGCCCTCTGGTCAAGGTTCTGGGCGCCGGCGAGGCGCCCAAGCATCTCTCGGCGGGACGGGTCGATCTGACGTTTTCTGGCGCGCGCTGGTCGGGGCCGAAGGCCTTCGAAGAGGCGGGCGTGACGGCGAAGGACATCAAATACGCATCAATCTACGACTCGTTCACGATCACGGTGCTCGAGACCATTGAGGATCTCGGATTCTGCGAAAAAGGAGCGGGGGGGCGGTTCGTCTCCGACGGCAACCTCATTTCCGGAGTTGGGCGCTTGCCGTTCAACACCGACGGTGGTGGGCTATGCAACAACCACCCGGGCAACCGTGGCGGCATGACAAAAGTCATCGAAGCGGTTCGTCAGGTACGGGGCGTGGCCCATCCTCGCGTCCAGGTGCCCGACTGTGACATCGCCCTGGCGCACGGGACCGGGGGGCTTCTTGGCTCCCGCATGGGAAGCGCGACCCTAATTCTCGGAAACCAAGACGCATGAGCAATCTGAACGAATTCAAGCGCCGCGTCGTTACGAACGTCGAGAACAAGCCGTTCTGGGAGGCGGCGGGACAAGGCCGGCTCATGGTCGGGTTTTGCAATGCCTGCGGCGAAAACCATTACTACCCGCGCTCGATATGCCCAATTTGCTATTCAACTGAGACCGAGCTCAAGGAAACGTCGGGCCTCGGTCAAATCTACAGTTTCTCCGTCACACGCCAGGCGGACCCGCCACACATCATCGCCTACGTGACCCTGAATGAGGGCGTAACGATGCTGACCAACATCGTTGACTGCGATGCCGGGGCGCTTCGTATCGGGCAAAGGGTCCGTGTTCATTTTGTCGAGGCCGAAGACGGCTGCGCGATTCCGATGTTCGCCCCTCTATGACCGCCTCTGCGAATCGAAAGCGGCTTCAGCCCCGATGGGGTATGGCGCGACTATCTCAGATCGCTCCCCAATCCAATAAGCCGTTGCTCGGCTTCAGGCTAAACGGTGTGACCCATGCTTAGGATGTCGTTCGAGGACGCTGCGGCCAAAGGCATGGTTGTCGCCTGGCACGCCGCGCGCGCACCAGACCGCCTTGCGATTTCGTCCGAACAAGGCGACCGCACATTTTCGGAGTTGAACGCACAAGCTAATCGTCTCGTCGAGTTGCTGCGGGGCGCCGGCTTAGTGCCCGGCGATGGGGTGGCGCTTCTCTGCGTTAACCGACCAGAATTCGTCGAAACGGTCATGGCCTGCCAACGCGCCGGGTTCCGACTAACGCCGGTCAACTGGCACCTTACTGCTGACGAAGTCGCGTATATCGTCGAGAACTGCGAGGCTAAGGCCTTCGTTGCTGACGCTCGGCTCGCGGCAGCCGCGATCCAAGCGGCCTCCGCAACGTCTGGTCTGCGCGTCACGCTCGCGGTGGGCGGGCCGATCAAGGGTTTCGCGTCATACGACACGTTGATGGCGCGCGAATCCGGCGAGAATGTTCCAAATCCCCTTCTGGGCAGTCAGATGCTCTACACTTCGGGCACGACGGGGCATCCTAAGGGTGTCTATCGGGGCAGCGCGCCACCAGCTTCCTCTCTTTTTGCAAAAATGGTCGAGACGGCGCAGTTCAATGGCGCAGACGACGTTTCGGTGGTGACCGGACCGCTCTATCACGCCGCACCTCTGAGCCTGAATCTCCTGCTCCCGCTCTCCGCGGGGGTTCACACGTTACTGATGGACAAATGGGATGCGGAGGCAATGCTCCGTTTAGTCGATCAGCATCGCATCACCCATACCCACATCGTGCCGACGATGCTCAATCGGCTCCTCCACCTCACCCCCGACATCCGCTCGAAATATGATGTTTCATCACTGCGCTGGGTGCTTCACGGCGCGGCTCCATGTCCGGTGCATGTGAAGCAGGCGGCGCTCGAATGGCTAGGGCCCGTTGTTTTCGAATACTATGGCGCAACCGAAGGCGGCGGGGTGTTCATCGAGCCGGCCGAGTGGCTGAACAAACTTGGCTCTGTAGGCAGGCCCACTGCGGGGGTCGTCATGCAGATTCAGGATGAGAATGGTAAGGAATTGCCGCAGGGCGATGTTGGAACCGTCTATTTTGAGGCGCCTGCAACCGGGAGGTTCGAGTACTTCAAAGCTCCGGAGAAGACTGCAGGCGTCTACCGTGGAGCGTTCTACACGATGGGTGATCTGGGCTACGTGGACGAGGATGGATTTCTCTTTCTGACCGGCCGCAGCGCCGAGGTAATCATCTCTGGCGGAGTGAATATCTATCCATCGGAAATCGATCAGGAGGTCCTCCAACACCCGGCGGTCAAGGATGTGGCGACGGTGGGCGTGCCTAACCCGGACTGGGGTGAAGAAGTCAAGGCCGTGATTCAACTCAACCAAGGATACGAACCCAACGAGGCGCTGGCCGAGGAAATACTGGTCTTCGCGGCGGCGCGCCTCGCCACTTACAAACGCCCGCGCACCGTCGATTTCGCCGATGATCTTCCGCGGCTTGAGACCGGCAAGATCGTGCGACGAACGGTCCGCGATAGATACTGGCAGGGCGAGAAGAAGATCTAAATCCAACGAAACAAGGATCTGGGAATGGCTGGATTGTGCGAGGGGCGCGTCGTCATTGTGACGGGTGGGGCGAGGGGTATAGGGCGGGAGCACTGCCTAGAGTTTGCGCGCCAAGGCGCCAGGATTGTGGTGAATGATCTCGGTAGCGAGCGGACGGGGGAGGGCAGATCGAGCGAACCCGCTGAAGCCGTGGTGGCGGAAATCAGGGCGATGGGAGGAGAGGCGGTCGCCAATGGCGACGACGTATCAGACTGGGAGGGCGCCAAACGGATGATCGATCAGGCGACCGCGACTTTTGGCAGCCTCGATGTTCTCGTGAGCAACGCTGGCATTTTGCGCGATCGCATGCTGGCCAACATGGCGATCGACGAATGGGATGCGGTCATCAAGGTTCATCTTCGCGGCACTTTTTGTCCAGCTCGCCACGCCGCTGATTATTGGCGGGCGCGCGCCAAGGAAGGCAATCCAGTCGACGCTCGGATCATCAATACTACTTCTGTTTCCGGGTTACTGGGCAATCAGGGGCAATGCAACTATGGCGCGGCCAAGGCGGGCATCGCCGCCTTTACGATTACCGCGGCGATGGAGCTCGCGCGCTACGGGGTCACGGTGAACGCGATCTCGCCGGGGGCGCTTACCCGGATGACGGAAGATCTTGGTTACGGCGTCGAGGTGCCTGCGGGTGAGTGGAACCCCCGTGATCCGGCCAATATCGCACCGATCGTCGTCTGGCTCGGGAGCAGCGAGTCGAAGGACGTGACGGGCCAGGTCTTCGAATCCACGGGGGGGCGGCTGACAGTCTTCGAGCGCTGGCATCGCGGGCCGGCCATAAATCCGAAGCGGCGTTTCGACCCGAACGAACTCGGCCCAATCGTCAAGGACCTCATCAGCAAGTCGAGACAGCCGGATGCGATTGGCGGTTGAGGCGTTCCCAATCAGGCAAGGCGGACCACCGATTCAGGTCCGCTGGTTCCCAACGGCGATCTAAGACGAAAAGGGGCGGGCGACCGAATGACTCGAATGCTGATAGTGAAAGAAAATCCCTTTAGGACTCGGCGTTCGCTGCCCGAGCGCACAACCATCAGCGGTGGACTCTTCAATACTGTAGCTTTCCGAGAAGGGAAGGGCCATATCCGCCAGGTATTCCAGAGTAATATTTCCTCTAAAACGATGGCGTTATTGTTCGTACATCTCGGCTCAAGGCTTATCGACTATGGTCGTGCAATATTGATATTTGGTAAGCGTTGGAGTTCGTGCCATTAGCCTGCAGGTGGACTACATTATCGTGGGTGCGGGATCGGCAGGATGCGTCCTCGCCAATCGTCTTACCGCTGACGGCAAGACGCGCGTGCTTCTATTGGAAGCAGGCGGCGACGACCGGCCGATGCATAACCCCTCACAATTCTTATCGAATGTGATGATCCATGTGCCTGTGGGTTACTCGCAGACGTTAAAGGACCCGAAGGTCAACTGGCTCTACCAAACCGAACCCGATCCCGGCTCGGGCGGGCGTCAGCATGCCTGGCCGCGTGGCAAGGTGTTGGGCGGCTCATCCTCAATCAACGCGATGCTCTACATTCGCGGCCAGCGGGAAGATTATGATGGCTGGCGGCAGCTCGGATGCGAAGGCTGGTCCTATGATGATGTGAAGCCGTATTTTCTGCGTTCGCAGCATCAGGAGCGCGGAGCCGACGATTGGAACGCCACGGGTGGCCCCCTAAACGTCTCCGACATGCGCGACGGCCATCCTGTGTCGGACGCCGTCATAGATGCATGTGTGCAGGCGGGCCTGCCGCGTATAGAGGATCTGAACGCCGCTCAGCAGGAAGGGGCGACTTGGTTCCAGGTGACAATGAAGAACGGTCGGCGCTGGTCCGCCGCGGTCGCATATCTACATCCGGTTCTGAAGCGATCGAACCTTGTCGTTGAAACCGGTTCCCTCGCCACCCGGGTCCTCTTCCGGGAGAAGCGCGCGGTCGGCGTCGAGTTCACCCAGAACGGTATGCGACGGACGGCGACAGCCAGTGCCGAGGTGATCCTGGCCGGCGGCGCGGTCAATTCGCCCCAACTCCTACAGCTTTCTGGCGTCGGTCCTGCGGCCCTACTGCAGGAGCATGGCATTCCCGTGGTGGCGGATGTGCCGGGCGTAGGCGAAAACCTGCAAGATCACTACGTGGTCGGACTGCGTTACCGGTTGAAGAAGGGCGTCCTCTCCGTCAATGAGATGTCGAAAGGTCGGCGACTGGTGGGCGAGGCCCTGAAGTACGCCTTCTTGAGGCGGGGGCTTCTCACGCTGTCGGCCGCGCATATCGCCGCCTTCGTCAAATCGCGGCCCGATCTCTCTACACCTGACATCCAGTTCCATATCTTGCCGGCCACCATGGACGCAGAAAAGCTCGCCACCCAGCAGAAGATGGAACTTGAAGGTGAGCCAGGCCTCACCATCGCTCCCTGCCAACTGCGCCCTGAAAGCCGTGGCACGATCCGCATCAAGTCGGCCGACTCCAGCGTTTACCCAGCTATCGCGCCCAACTATTTGGCCGATCCGCTCGACCAAGAGGTCGCGATTGCGGGCCTTAAGTGGGGACGCAAGATAGCGAGCCAACCGGCTCTCGCTCGCTACATCGACCACGAGATGAACCCCGGGCTAGGATTCGAGACTGACGAAATGTTGCTGACTTATGCTCGCATGGGCGGCACCACCATCTACCACCCGGTCGGCACCTGCATGATGGGCCGCGGGCCTATGGCTGTGGTAGATTCGCAGCTCCGGGTGCGAGGCGTTGAGGCGCTGCGCGTCGTAGACGCCTCGGTCATGCCGCGCCTCGTTTCAGGCAACACCAACGCACCGACGATGATGATCGCTGAAAAGGCTTCGGACATGATCCTCGGGAAGGCGATGGCGGCAAGAGAGATATGAAGAACGATGAAGACAGATACACGATACACGCTTGTCCTCGACGTTGGTGACCGTTCCAATCCTGGGCCGTAACTCCGTAAGCCGAGATGTGTCTGAGGCTTGGCTGACCTATTGATGAGACGGGAGGGGCGGGCCGTCGGACCCCTCAACCCTGGAGTTACTCTTTCCCATCTCGCTTGACGTCTTCCCGGCCTTCCCGGGAAGACCCGCGCAAGCTGACACCATGATCAGATGTCGCAACGGCGACCGGGCTCTGGCGTGATGTCCGCCGTTATTACGCCAGCTTCAGATATCAGGCGGCCTCGTGGAACAAGGCCCGCCGCGTGGTAGCGAAGGTCGAGTGGCACCCCGGCGAGTTGTTTCCGCGCGTCGGGTTCATTGTGACCAACATAAGCCGGCCGCCGGAACGGGTGACGCTGTTCTACAATCAGCGGGGTACGGCGGAGCAGCACATCAAAGAGGGAAAGAACGCGATCGTCTGGACCCGCCTGTCCTGCCGCCGCTTCGCCGCCAATGCCGTGCGGCTGCAACTGCATGCCCTGGCCTACAACCTCGCCAACTTCCTCCGCACACTGACGTTGCCCAATGAGGTCAGCCATTGGTCGATGACCACATTACGCGACCGGCTGGTGAAGATCGGCGCGAAGGTCGTCCGGCACGGGCGGTCGATCACGTTCCAAATGGCCGAGGTCATGGTCTCGCACGACTTGTTCCAGCAGATCCTCGACGCCATCGCGGCGTTGCGTCCGTCGCCGCTGCCACGATGTTGAGGGGGATACCCTTACCGGCCTGGTGGACCATCGACAGGAGACGTGCGTCCAGACGTCGGCCAAGAGCAGGGAATTCCCATCGAAATGGCGAACACATCGCCGATCAGGCGGCGAACAGCGCGATCACGGGATCGCCGGTATTGATCTCCGCCGCGGGCCGGGGTTATCGTCCACCAAGATGTCAGGATGCGCCGGCCATATGGGAAATATCGACTAAACAACGATAAGGAAACGCGGGTCATGGAACAGGCTTACGATCTGGTCGTGCGCGGTGGCCATCTGGTGGACGGCACGGGCGCGACGGGCCGTGAGGCCGATGTCGGGATCAAGGACGGCCGCATCGTCGCTGTCGGCCAGGTGAACGGCCGGGGCCGCGAGGAGATCGAGGCCCGCGGCAAGCTGGTCAGCCCCGGCTTCGTCGACGTCCATACCCACTATGACGGCCAGGCCACCTGGGACGAGCGCATGCAGCCATCGTCCTGGCACGGGGTGACCAGCGTGATCATGGGCAATTGCGGGGTGGGCTTCGCCCCCTGCAAACCCGAGGACCACGACCGGCTGGTGCGCTTGATGGAGGGGGTGGAGGACATCCCCTTCCCGGTGCTCAGCCAGGGCCTGCCCTGGAACTGGGAGAGTTTCCCCGACTACCTGGACGCGCTCAGCCGGCGGCGCTTCGACATCGACATCGGCGCCCAGTTGCCCCACGCCGCGGTGCGGGTGAATGTGATGGGCGAGCGCGGCGCCAATCGCGAGGCCGCAACCCCAGCCGACATCGCCGCCATGGCCGCCATCGCCCGCCGCGCGGCCGAGGTCGGGGCCATGGGCTTTTCCACCTCCCGCACACTCAACCACCGCACCAGCGACGGTCAGCCGACTCCGACGCTCACCGCGGGCGAAGACGAACTGATGGGCATCGCGATGGGGCTGAAGGCCGCCGGCCGCGGCACGCTGCAGTTCGTGTCCGACTTCAACGATCCCGAGGCCGAGTTCGCCATGATGCGCCGGCTGGTGGAGGCCTCCGGCCGACCGTTGGCCTTCACCCTGGTGCAGAGCCCGCGCGGGCCCCGGGCCTACAAGGTGCTGCTGGCCGCCCTCGCCGACGCGGTGGCCGCCGGCCTGCCGATGAAGGCTCAGGTGGCCGCGCGGCCCGTCGGGGTGCTGTTCGGCCTGGAGCTGACTATGACCCCATTCAGCTTCCATCCCACCTATCGCGAGATGGCCAAGCTGCCCCTCGCCGAAAAGCTGGCTCGCCTGCGCGATCCGGCGGTGCGCGCGCAGCTGTTGTCGGAAGATCCCAAGGACGGCGCCCGCGGCATGGTCCAGGCCTGGGACCAGATGCATCTGATGGCCGCCGAGCCCGATTACGAGCCGACCGAGGAATCCACGGTGGCCTTCCAGGCCCGCGCGCGCGGCCTCAGTAACGAGGCGGTCGCCCTCGACCACATGCTGTCGCAGGACGGCAAGGGTATGCTCTATGTGCCCTTCCTCAACTACGCCGACGGCTCCCTCGACGCGGCCTATGAGATGCTCACCGATCCCAACACGGTGCCCGGCCTCAGCGACGGCGGCGCCCATGTGGGCATGATCTGCGACGGCAGCTTCCCAACCAGCCTGCTCACCCACTGGACCCGCGACCGCACCCGGGGCCCCAAGCTGCCCCTGGAGGCGGTGATCCGCATGCAGTGCCGTGACACCGCCGAATCGGTGGGGCTGTTCGACCGCGGCCGGATCGCGGTCGGGCTGCGCGCCGACCTCAACGTCATCGATTACGACCATCTGCGCCTTCGCGCGCCGGAGGTCGCCTACGATCTGCCGGCGGGTGGGCGGCGGCTGATCCAGCGGGCCGACGGCTATGTGGTGACCATCGTCGCCGGCGACGTCACCTATCGCAACGGCGAGCCCACCGGCGCGCTACCGGGCCGGCTGCTACGCGGCGCCCAGGCTGCGCCGTCGGCAATGGCGGCGGAATAGGGGAGGGATGACCATGACCCCCAGGCTTCTGGAAACCCATTGCGAATGGCGCGCCGAGGATGTCGCCGATCCGACCGCGTGGACGGAGATGCTGACCCAGGCCGAGTGCGACGAGATCGCCGCGGCTGTGGAGCATGCGGGCGCCAAGTCCAGCGATCTGCTGGATATCGGCGCGGCGGACTTTCCCCTGCCGACCCTGACGGCGCGGCTGAAGCGGATCGAGAACGAGCTGATCAACGGCCGCGGCTTCGTGCGCATCCGCGGCGTTGAACGCGACCACTACTCCAACGACGAGATGTGCCTGATCTACTGGGGCATCGGCATGCACCTGGGCAAACCCTGGGCGCAGAACAAGTACGGCCACCTGTTGGGCGACGTCACCGACCAGGGCAAGGCCCTGGACGACCCCACCGCCCGCGGCAACGAGCTGGGCGGCATCAAGCTCGGCTACCACTGCGACGGCGCGGACCTCGTGGGTCTGATGTGCTTGGCCAATGGCGTCTCCGGCGGCCTCTCGGGCGTGGCCAACTCGGTCGCCCTGCACAACGACTTGGTGCGGGAGCGGCCGGACCTGGCGGCGGAAATGTATCTGCCCCAGCCCTACGATTTCCGCGGCGAGCAGAAGCCGGGGACCAAGGGCTGGTACACGGTGCCGGTGTTCACCGAATGGAACGACCGCCTGTTCGTACGGGCGATCCCGCAATACATCCGCGCCTCCCAGCGCATCCCCGACGCTCCCCGGCTGACCGACAAGGCCCGGGAAGCCCTGACCTGGATCGAGGACGCGGCCGAGAGCGGCCGCTATTCGGTGATCATGGGCTTCGAGCCCGGCGACATGCAGTTCGTCAACAACTTCCACGTCCTGCACGGCCGCACCGAATACCAGGACGACCGCGCGGCGGGAAAGATCCGCCACCTGAAGCGCCTGTGGCTGGAGACCGAGGTGCTGTCCGATCGGCCGCCCTACTTCCGGCGCAACATCGACACCCACTGGAACGACAAGCGGGTGATCAGCCGGCTGGACGCGGCGGAGTAGCGGCTCAGCTACTCCCCGAACCCCTCCCCAGGGTCCGCCACCGGGGCCATGCGGATCAGGCGCGAATCCTCCACCGCCGCCTGCCGGTGCTTGACCAGTTCGCGGTACTCGGGGTCCGTCACCATCGCCAGGAAGGCGCCGCCGCCGGGATATTCGGCGATAAAGCTCCTTAATGCACAAAGCTGCTTTGCAGGCATCGCGTCGTCGCAACCAGTCACGTTGGGCTAACGTCAACGCATGGGGATCGCCCGTTAAGGAACAGGGTGTGTCACCTAAGAATGCAGGTTGAGCAACCTGTCGGGTCACTCTGACCGTCCCCCGAATCCCGGCAAGGTGGCCGGCCTGGTGCTGCTGTCGGGCTATTACGGCCAGCCCGGACCGACGGCCGCGTGGCTGCTGAAGGTCGGGGCCCGGATGCTGAAGATCATTCCCCGCGACGTGCGCCATGCCGTCCTGGAGGTCACCAACCAGCCCGACCAGCTGCACGGCATGCCATACGGCTCTGCGCAACCTCAAGGTCCCGGTCCACGTCGTGCACGGCGATCAGGACGATTTCGCGCCCATCAAGCTGGCCGAGAAACTGGTGGCCGAGACCCGCACGCGGCGGCCGATGCGCTTCGAGCGGGTGGCTGGCGCCAACCATTTCCTCAACGACGGCCCCGCCGAGGACCTGCTGGCCACCCTGGAGGGTTTCATCCCGCCGCGGCGTGACTTCCGCCTGCGCTGGCCGAAATGGCCGGCGGCCTGGCCCAAACGAATGACCCTATCGCGCTCAAACCCGCGGCGCCCGCGAGTGCCTGAGGAGAGCCGCCAATTTCCCTTGGCGCGCGCCATCTGAACGGCGATAAGGTTGGCCTCTCGGAAGTCTCGGGCATACCCGGACTTCGATAATCCGCCCGCTAAGACGGGCGCTGTTCGGGGAACGCCAGGATGAAAGCCGCCGTGCTGCGCGAAGTGGGCAAGCCGCTTCAGATCGAAGACGTCCAGATCAACAAGCCGGGGCCCCACGAGGTCCTGATCCGCACCGTGGCCGCGGGCCTGTGCCACTCCGATCTGCACTTCATGGAAGGCTCCTACCCGCACCCGCTGCCGGCGGTGCTGGGCCACGAGAGCGCCGGGATCGTCGAGCAGGTGGGCTCGGAAGTCCGCACCGTGAAGGTGGGCGACCATGTCATCACCTGCCTTTCGGCCTATTGCGGTCACTGTGAGTCCTGCCTGACGGGCCACCTCTCGCTCTGCGTCTCGCCCGAGACCAAGCGCGGCGCCGATGAAGAGCCCCGGCTGACCACCTCCGCCGGCCCGATGATCCAGTTCCTGAACCTGTCGTCCTTCGCCGAGCACATGCTGATCCACGAGCATGCCTGCGTCGCGATCCGCAAGGACATGCCGCTCGACCGCGCCGCCCTGATCGGCTGCTCGGTGATGACCGGGGTCGGCGCGGCGATCCACACCTCCAGCGTCCGTCCGGGCGAGACCGTGGCCGTCATCGGCTGCGGCGGCGTGGGCCTGTCGGCGATCAACGGCGCGGCCATCGCCGGCGCCGGCCGCATCATCGCCATCGACATGGTCGCCTCCAAGGGCAACCTGGCCATGGAGTTCGGCGCCACCGACTTCATCGACGCCTCCCAGACCGATGCGGTCAAGGAAGTGCTCGAAATGACCAAGGGCGGGGTGCACCACTCCTTCGAGGCCATCGGCCTGTCCAAGACCGCCGAGCAGGCCTTCAACATGCTGCGCCGCGGCGGCACGGCCAACATCATCGGCATGATCCCGGTCGGCCAGAGCATCACCCTGATGGGCGCCGCCTTCCTGGGCGAGAAGAAGCTGCAGGGCTCGATGATGGGCTCCAACCGCTTCCCGGTCGACATGCCTCGCCTGGTGGACTTCTACATGAACGGCAAGCTGAAGCTCGACCAGATGATCTCCCAGCGCATCAAGCTGGAGCAGGTCAACGAGGGCTTCGCCGACATGAAGCGCGGCGAACTGGCCCGTTCGGTCATCATGTTCAACATCTAACGAGTTAGCGAGAGCCCATGCGCGAGTACCTGAAGTTCTACATCAACGGTGAATGGGTCGATCCGGTCGAGAAGAAGACCCTCGACGTCATCAACCCGGCCACCGAGGGCGTCTGCGGCAAGATCTCACTGGGCAACGCCACCGACGTGGACAAGGCCGTCATGGCCGCCCGCGCCGCCTTCCCGGCCTGGAGCCAGACCACCCGCGAGGAGCGCCTGGAAGTCCTGGGCCGCATCCTGG
>NZ_JAOTJD010000063.1:0-15735 GCF_042714595.1 Phenylobacterium ferrooxidans
CACGGGCACGCCGACAATCATGGCCACGACAGCCATGCGGCCGACGATCACGGCCACGGGGCGCACGACGACCACGCAGCGCACGATGCCCACGGTCACGCCGAGGCTCACGACAGTCATGGCCACGGCGCCCACGCGGCCCATGACGACCATGGCCACGCAGCGCACGATGACCATGCCGGCGCCCACGCCGTCGCTCACGATGACCACGGTCACGCCCCGGCCCAGGGACATGACGATCACGGTCACGGCGCTGCCCATGGCCATGACGCGCATCACAAGCAGCCCGAGCACGCCCACTAGGGCCGCCCTCCCTCCCCGCGCTGGGGAGGGAGAAGCTCGCCTTGCCCCGGGTGGCGGGTCGCGGCATTGAGAGGCGATGCTGCTCGCTGTCCCGCACCTGCCCGCCGCCGGGGGCCTCACCGCTCTCTTCCGGGTGGCCATGTTCGACCTGCCGCTGGTCTGCGGTCGCGCCTTGGCGATCGGACTGTCGGACGCCGGTCCGCCAGGGAATCAGCGGCGCAGGGCCCCCAGCTGGATCGCCAAGTTGCTGAAGTTGCGCAGGCTCGGCATCTTGGGCCTGGCCGGCGCATTTTCCGGGGCGCTGCATACGATCTGGAAAGGTCACCGCACCGTCGTGGTCGACCTCGGGCGTGTCGGCGCCTATAACGCCCCTCTGCCAGCCCCCCTCGCCATCACGCCCGACGAAGTCGCGGCCCACTACGCCGGACGGAACTAGCCATGGAAACTCTCTTCAGCCCCGACGTCCTGGCGGCCGGCTCCGCCTTCCTGCAGGTCATGATGATCGACCTGGTCCTGGCCGGCGACAACGCCGTGGCCGTGGGCCTGGCCGCCGGCGGGCTGCCGGCGGAGCAGCGGCGCAAGGTGATCATGTGGGGCCTCGCCGCCGCTGTGGTCATGCGGATCGGTTTCGCCCTGATCACCACCCAGCTGCTCGGGATCATCGGCCTGCTGTTCGGCGGCGGGATCCTGCTGCTCTGGGTCTGCTGGAAGATGTGGCGCGAGATGCGCGAGCAGGCCACCCACGCCCAGGCCGAGGCGATCTCCGAAAACCCGCCCGAGCGCGAGGCCAAGACCTTCAAGGCCGCCTTCCTGCAGATCCTGATCGCCGACCTCTCCATGAGCCTGGACAACGTCCTGGCCGTGGCCGGCGCGGCGCGCGAACACCCCTCGGTGCTGGTGTTCGGCCTGATCTTCTCGATCGCCCTGATGGGGATCGCCGCCAGCTGGATCGCCAACCTGCTGCAGCGCTATCGCTGGATCGGATATGTGGGCCTGGTGATCGTGCTCTACGTCGCCCTGCACATGATGTGGGAAGGTCACCGCGACGCCATCCAGCGCCTGGGCTACACCCCGGCCTACAACGCCGCGGCGCCGGACTTCCTGGACATCAAACCCGGGAAACACTGACCGCGCGACGGATGACCGAACTCTATCCTGCGGATCGGCACGAACCACTGAGCGCCCTGCCTTGGGAGGCCGGCGCCGCGCGAGCAGAGATCGAGCTGATCGTCACCGACGCACGGGCCAGCGTAGACGACCGCGGCCTGTGGGCGACCCACCCGAAGGACAGGGACGATGGCTCGCCGCGCCTGACGGATCTCTACTTCGGCGCGGGCGCGGCTAGCCCCCTCGCCGGTCATCGCTGACGCCCTGGCTGAAGTCATCGCTGCCAACACCCATGACCCGGCGCAGGAGCTCATGTGGGGCGCGCCGGGCACTCTGCTGGCGGCGCTTCAAATGCATCGCGCAACGGGTGAGGCCCGATGGGTCGACCTATTTTCGCGCGGGCGCACAGGCGTTGGAGGCGACCATTGTTCGCGTGCCGGATTTGCCAACGCTGATCTGGACCCAGGACCTCTACGGCGCTCAGCGTCAGCACTTCGGTCTGGTGCACGGCTTTGCGGGGAACGCCTTCGTCCTGATCCAAGGCCGCGAGCTGCTGCCCGCCAAGAGCTGGACGCGCTGGTCGCCGCGATTGGCGGCAACGCTGGCGGCGAGCGCCACTCATGGGGACGACGGTGTCAACTGGACAGCCGGGGTCGGCCCCAGCCGACCGGGCCGCATCGGACCGGTTCAGGCCTGCCACGGCGCGTACAGTCCGGGAGGGAGCCTAGCGCGCCGTCAGGCGGCCCGTTCCGCTTCCGGACCCGTCGTTCAGAAGCCGAACCGGGCGAGATAGGGGTAGTGTTTTAGCCCGACTGGTCGCGGCGAACGGTCTGCCACTTCGGGCATAATCCACGGTGGCTCGCGGCCGTCGGGCATGGCGAGGATGTTGAAGTCCCCGCGCGTCAGCATTGAAGGATCGCCGGAGCGACTGGTCTGCCGGGTGACAAACGGGGCCAGGAACCACCACAACCGATAGCCGGCGGAGAGGAACATCTCCATCACCACCCGGTTTCCCGGCGTGTCGCTTCCCGATTCAACAATCCAGACCGGCCGGATGTCCCTGAGGACCGACTTGGCGCCGATCATCACCTGGTTTTCGTAACCCTCGACATCGATCTTTATGACCGTCGTGTCCCGCGGGGTGATGGCGTCCAGTGTGGTCATTTGCACCACCTCCTCCGGGTAGCGCCCCGCGAGATGAAATCCCGAGGTGCCGAGGTTGGTCACCTCCGACAGCGGCACCATTGGGAATTTGGCGAGGCGCCGAACTTCACCGACGGCGGCGTGGTGAACCTGGACATTGTAGAGGCGATTGTTGAGGGCGTTGGTAGCCAGCAGGCCCGCGAGGTCGCGATTGGCCTCGATCGCGATGACCCGCCCCCCAGCTTGCGCGACAGGGAGGGCGATCGATCCGAGGTTTGCGCCGACATCCACATAGGCGCCGCCGCCGACCAGCTCGGCGATCAACTCCACCTCGGGCCTGGCGAACTCGCCGAACTCACGGAGCGCCCTGCTGACACCCGTGTCGGCGGTGGGCACCAGCCAGTCGAGCCCATAGGCGGTCGTTGTCTCAAGCATGGCGTGTGTTCCCCCCATCCGGCCTAACAGAACCAACGGCAGAGGCGAAGCCTGGCGAACGCTCGGCGGCCCCGAAAGCAGAACGGCGCGCCAAGTCCGGGAGGGAACCTGGCGCGCCGGGGGTCGGACGTCGCGTTGAGGGACGGGAATTGACGTCCGGCCTTGATTTGCACAATGGCGGTGTGCGCTTGAACCTTGGCTGAACGAGGCTTGGCGCCGGCCGTTCACAATCCCGGGGAACCAAGCTGAGCCATTAGCGTTGGAGGTCTAGCGACGAGCCCCAACACTCCAGTCGCGGGCAGGAAAGTCCCCGACCCATGTCCCCCGGGGATTTTCCTGCGATGCGGGACGTCTCCCTACTTCTTCAAGTCCGGCCGCGAGGCCAGGAACGCGGCCTTTTCCGCCGCGGTCAGCACCTTGCCAGGCTTCATGCGGGCGACCTTGGGGGTCGGCGGCGCATAGGTGCGGGGGTTATCCTTGGACGGTGGTTTCATGATGGGGCCCCTGCTTTGGACTTCCACCATCGCACATTCCCACACGGTCGGGCGACAGTTTGCGGACGCGGAACGCGGCCTCGGCTAAACCCCTGCCATGGACGAAACGGTTGCGGTGATCGGCGGTGGGCCGGCGGGTCTGATGGCCGCCGAGGTGCTGAGCGCCGCGGGTCGGTCGGTCACGGTCTATGAGCGCATGCCGAGCCTGGGACGGAAGTTCCTGATGGCCGGCCGAGGCGGGCTGAACCTGACCCACTCCGAGGACTTCCGCCCCTTCCTCGGTCGCTATGGCGCGGCGGGAAAGATGCTGAAGCTGCTGCTGGAGGCCTTCACACCCGGTGACCTGATCGCCTGGGCCGAGGGCTTGGGTCAGGCGACCTTCGTGGGGTCCAGCGGCCGGGTGTTTCCCGCGAGCCTGAAGGCCTCCCCCCTGCTCCGCGCCTGGCTGGCCCGGCTGGACGCGCAGGGCGTGAGGTTCCGAACCCGCATGACCTGGCGCGGCTGGACCGAGGATGGTGCGCTGCTGTTTGAGAACGGCGAGACGGCCCGCCCGTCCGCCACCGTCCTGGCCCTGGGCGGAGCCAGCTGGGCCAAGCTGGGTTCCGACGGGGCCTGGGCGACGGTCCTGGCCCGCCAAGGCGTTGAACTGGCGCCCTTCGAGCCGGCCAACGGCGGCTTCACCTTGGACTGGAGCCCGGTCTTCCGGGAGCGGTTCGCTGGCCAGCCCCTGAAGGCCATCGCCGTCACCCATGGCCGCCGCACGGTGCGCGGCGAGGCCGTTGTAGCCAGCTATGGCATTGAGGGCGGCGTGATCTACGCCCTCTCCTCCGATCTCCGTGCGGCGATCACGGCTGACGGGTCGACCACTATCGAGGTCGACCTGCGCCCGGACCTGACGACAGCGCAACTCGCGGCCCGCCTGAACCGCCCGCGCGGCGGTCAGTCGGCGGCCACCTTCCTGCGCAAGGCCGCCAATCTCTCGCCCCTGGAGATCAACCTGCTGCGGGAGGCGCACGGCGTGGCCCTGCCTACCGACCTGGCCGCCGCCATCAAGCGCGCACCGCTCAAGCTGACGGGATTACAGGGTCTTGCGCGGGCAATCTCCACAGCGGGCGGGGTACGTCTCGACGCCGTGGATGAGCACCTGATGCTGAAGGCGTGCACGGACGTCTATGTGGCTGGCGAGATGCTGGACTGGGAGGCGCCCACCGGGGGCTACCTGCTGCAGGCCTGCTTCGCCACCGGCGCTGCGGCGGCCCGCGCCATCCTGGCTAAACGGTCAGGTGCGGAATGATCCAGCGGCGGGGATACTGCCAACCCAGCGCACGAACCTGACCGTCGGCCAGGCCAAGGCTCTTCATCATGGTGGCCGGGACCTGGCTGATGGCCTGGACCGGCTCAAGCCCGTCCACCGGGCTGGAGGCGACGATGCCCGCCTTCAGCGCATGGTCGACGCCGGTCCACTCGGCCTTGGCGCGGTCCTCGTGACCGACCGCGAAGTAGTGGCGCAGGAAGGCCTTCTCCTCCGGAGCCTGCACCATCACGCCGATCAGCCAACCGCCCGCCATGCCGACCCTGATAGGGCCGATAAGGCGGGCGGCCAATAGCTAGAACGGCGAGCTAGAACTCGGCCGAACCACCGTCGCAGGGGACGGTCGTCCCCGTGGTGTAGGCCGAGGCCCGCGAGGACAGGAAGATCGCCACCCCGGCGATGTCTTCCGGCGTGCCGATGCGCCCGCGCGGGTTGCCCTTGGCGATGGCGTCGCCGGCGCGGGCCAGGGTCGCGGCCATCATGTGGCTGGGGAAAGGCCCCGGGGCGATGGCGTTGACGCAGATGTGCTCAGGCGCGAGGCGCTTGGCCAGGTGGCGGGTCAGCATGATGCAGCCGGCCTTGGAGGTGGAGTAGGAATAGGTCTCCAGGCCGGGGGGCTCGATGCCGTTCACCGAGGCGATGTTGATCACCCGGGCGGGGTCCTCGTGGGTGGCGGCGGCGCGCAGTTGCGGCAGCAGCTTCTGGGTCAGGAAGAAGACCGACTTGGTGTTGAGGTCCACCACCTTGTCCCAGCCGCTCTCCGGGAACTCGTCGATGGGCGCGCCCCAGGTGGCGCCGGCGTTGTTGACCAGGACGTGGAGCTTGTCTTCCCGCTCGGCGACGGCCGCAGCCAGGCCCTCGATGCCGGCCATGCCCCCCAGGTCGAAGGGCAGAGAGATGCAAGTCCCGTATTCCGACAGCTCCTCGGCCACCCGGTCGCAGACCTCGGCCTTGCGCGAGGAGATGTACACCTTGGCGCCGTTCTCGACATAGCCGCGGGCGATCATCTCGCCGATGCCGCGGCTCCCGCCGGTGACCAGAACGACCTTGCCTTCAACGCTGAACAGATTGCGCAATGGAGCTTCCTCGCGAAACGAATGATCGGCGTCAACGCGCCGTTGAATGCGGACTTTATGGCGAGGGTTACCGCGGGAGGCGAGGCCTTTCCGCGCGGTCGGGGTGTTTTTCGAGTTGGGGGTATGGTGTCGCGAGCGGGCTTGCGGCTCGGCGATCTCCCGTTCACACCGCTCGCCATGAGTGAGATTTCAGACGTCGCCTATGACGCCCAGGTCCTGGCCGAGATGGCGGCCTGGCGCGAGCGCGTGCTCCGGCCCGCTGGCGCCTTCGATAAGGCCGCGCGCAATGTGCAGGACCGCATCAACAACCTGATCCCGGAGAAGGTGCACGGCGTCATCACCGGCGCCATGGAGCAGATGACCCGGGCCATCCTGACCGGAGCCGACTACACCAGCCCGCCGCCTGTCGAGGGCGCCACCCTGCGGGCGCGCGAGGCCCAGGCCCGCGACAAGATCATGGCCTGGCGCACCACCGCCGCGGCCGAGGGCGGGGTGGCCGGGGCCGGCGGTTTCCTGCTGGCGGCGGCCGACTTTCCGGTGCTGATCGGACTGAAGATCAAGCTGCTGTTTGATTTGGCGGCGATCTACGGCCATTCCGGCGACGATCTGGCCGAGCGGCTCTACATCCTGCGCATCTTCAGCCTGGCCTTCTCCAGCGCCTCGCGCCGGCCCGAGGCCTATGGGGCCCTGGCCGACTGGGACAGCGCCCGGGCCATGGCGGCCGGCGGCCTGGAAAGCCTCGACTGGCGCCGGTTCCAGCAGGAGTACCGGGATTACATCGACCTGGCCAAGCTGGCCCAGATGATCCCGGTGATCGGCGCGCCGGTGGGCGCCTTCGTCAACTACCGCCTGCTGGACCGCCTCGGCGAGACGGCGATGAACGCCTATCGGATGCGGTGGTTCGCTGAGGCCCAAGCCTAGGCCTCAGCCTCGGCCGGCTCGGGTCCGCCGAAGCGTTCCAGCCAGGCGGCGACCTGATCGTTCTCGATCTTCTTGAACAGCACCTCCGGGGCTTCGACCTTGCGCCCAGCGGGCAGGATGTCGAGGACACCCTCCCCAGTTGGCCATTTGCCGGGGAAGGCCTCACCCACACCGCCGGCGATCTTCTCGGCCGCGAAGGGGATGAAGGGTTCGGAGACCTTGGCGAACAGGGCCACCAGGTTCAGGCCGGTACGCACCGCGACCGCCGCGCGGGCGGGGTCGGTCTTGATGGCGGTCCACGGGGCGGCCTCGGTCAGGTACTGGTTGCCCAGCACCCAGAGCTGCCGCAGGGCTTGCGTCGCCTTGCGGAAGTCGATGGCCTCCATCTGCTCGTTCAGTTCGGCGAGCTTGGCCGCGACGTCAGCGTGCAGCTTGTCCTCCAGCGGGCCGGGCTCGCCGCCCTCAGGGACCACGCCCTCGAAGCGCGTCTCGGTGAACTTCAGGATGCGGTTGACGAAGTTGCCCAGCACGTCGGCCAGGTCGGCGTTCACCTGGGCCTGGAACTGCTCCCAGGTGAACATGGTGTCGCTGCTCTCGGGCGCGTTGGCCATGATCCACCAGCGCCAATAGTCGGCGGGCAGGATCTCAAGCGCCGCGTCGATGAACACCCCGCGCTGGTGGGTGGTGGAGAACCGGCCGCCGTAATAGTTGAGCCAGTTGAAGCCCTTGAGGGTGTCCACCAGCTTCCAGGGCGCATTGGAGGACGGCCGCCACGAGCCATCGGCGTTCTTCGTCTCGTTGGAGCCGAACAGGGTGCAGGGGAAGCCCACGGTGTGGAAAGGCACGTTGTCCTTGCCCATGAACTCCACGTAGCTGACGTCATCGGCCGCCGGGCCGCGCCACCAGCTTTCGTACTCGGCCTCGCTGGCCGGGTCGGCGCCCGGTTTGGCGGCCGACCATTCCCAGGTCGCGCCAATGTACTCGATGGGGGCGTCGAACCAGACGTAGAACACCTTGCCCGCGAGACCCGCCACGTCGGGACGCTCGCCCGCCGGGTTGGGCCCCCAGTCGGCGGCGTTGACCGGCACGCCCCATTCCAGGTCTCGGGTGATACCGCGATCCTGCAGCCCCTCGTCCAGCCATTTCAGCGCCGTGGAGGTGACCAGGACCGGCCACTTGCCCTTCTTGCCGGTGATCCAGTCGCGCAGCTTGCCGTCGAAGGCGGTCTGTTTGAGGAACAGGTGCAGGCTGTCGCGGATCTCGATGTCCCCCGAGCCCGAGACCGAGGAGCGCGGTTGGATCAGGTCGACCGGGTCGAGCTGGCGGGTGCAGTTGTCGCACTGGTCGCCGCGGGCGGCGTTGTAGCCGCAGTGCGGGCAGGTGCCGACCACATAGCGGTCGGGCAGGAAGCGCTTGTCGGCGTTGGAATAGACCTGCTTGGTGACCCGGCCTTCGATGAAGCCGGCCTCCCACAGCCCCTGGGCGAAGCGCTGGGTCAGGGTGCGGTTCTCGACCGACGACGAACGGCCGAAATGGTCGAAGCTGATGCCGAAGCCGGCATAGAGGTCCCGCTGGATCTGGTGCTGGTCGTCGCAATAGGACCGCACGTCCTGGCCCAGGGCCGCGGCGCCCAGCTCGGCCGGCGTGCCATGCTCGTCGGTGGCGCAGATGTAGAGAGTCTCCCGGCCCCGCGACCGCTGGAACCGGGCATAGACGTCGGCCGGCAGCATGGAGCCCGCCAGGTTCCCCAGGTGCTTGATCCCATTGATGTAGGGCAAGGCCGAGGTGATGAGGATGCGGGACATGGCGGAACTCGAAATGAGGAGCGGCGGTAAGCGCGGCTTATAGGGCGCCCTATCGGGTTTCCCCAAGCCGCCCGCGCAAGAGGCTCCCGTCTTTCCCCGCGTCAAGCTTCAACATAACATCGGTATCCGATGTGGCCGTCAGAGCCGCACCGGCAGAAGGGAAGAGACAATGTTCAAGAACATCAACTGGATCGCCATCCTCATCTGCGTCGTCCTGCTGGAGGCCCTGGGCTTCCTCTGGTACGGCCCGGTGCTGGGCGAGGCCTGGAGCGCCGCCTATCGCGACTCCATCGGCCGCGAGCCAGACATGTCCAACATCGTAGTGACCCAGAGCCTGGGGGTGGTGAACACCCTGATCCTGGTGGTCGGCCTGGCCTGGGTCTTCGCCCGCACGGGGATCAATTCCCTGGCCGGCATCGGGGCGGCGGCGGCGGTGTGGTTCTTCTTCAACTTCACCACCATGGCCATCGAGTACCTCTATATGGGCCTGTATATGGGCCTGCTCCCGAACCTGGTGATCATCAACATGGGCTATCAGTTGGTGGCCTACCTGGTGGCCGGCGCAGTGCTCGGCCTGATGCCGCGTCGGGCGAAGGCGGCCTAGGTCTTCGCCGCCCGCGCCGCAAACCAGGGGATCAGGCGGCCGATCGCCTCCTCGATCTGCGGCGTCGAGACCGCGAAGCTGAAGCGGATGAAGTGGCCGCCCTCCACGGGATCGAAGTCGAGCCCCGGGGCGGTGGCGACGCCGGTCTCACGCAGCAGGTCCTTGCAGAACCCCAGGCTGTCCTGGGTCAGGTGGCCGATGTCGGCATAGATGTAGAAGGCGCCGTCCGGCGGCGCGATCTGGGTCAGACCAAGCTTGGGCAGGGCCGTCAGCAGCAGGTCGCGGTTGGCGCGGTAGACCTCGACATTGGCGTCCAGCTCTTCGCGTTCGTCCATGGCCGCCAGGCCCACATGCTGGCTGAGCGAGGGCGCGGTCAGGAACAGGTTTCCGACATAGGCCCGGGCTCGCGACAGGTCCCGCGCCGGCGCCAGCAACCAGCCAAGACGCCAGCCCACCATGCTGAAATATTTGGAGAAGCTGTTCACCACCAGGGTGTCCGGCTCGAATTCCAGCATGGAGTGCGCAGGCCCCACATAGCTGAGGCCGTGATAGATCTCGTCGGAGACGATGCGGATGCCGCGCTCGCGGCAGACCCTGGCGATGGCCTCCAGCTCGGTGGCCTCAATGATGGTGCCGGTGGGATTGGCGGGACTCGCGACGATCACCCCGGCGGGGGCGGGATCCAGAGCCGCCAGGTGCGCGGCGGTAAGCTGGAACCGGCTCTCCGGACCGCAGGCGATCTCCACCGGCTCCATGTGCAGGGCCTTGAGCGTATTGCGGTAAGCCACGTAGCCGGGGCGCGCCAGGGCGACGCGGTCACCGGGATCGAAGACCGAGGCCAGGGCCAGGACCAGGGCGGGCGAGGCGCCGCAGGTCAGGATGATCCGCTCGGGCGCGACGGTGACGCCATAGGTTTCGAGATAGTGCCTGGCGATCCGGTCGCGTAGCGCAGCACTCTCCCAGTAGCCGCCGCGGTCGGCGTCCAGCATCTCGTGGCCCACGGCAATGGCCGCGTGCGGCGCCCCGGTGGACGGCTGGCCGAACTCCATGTGGATGATCGACGCGCCCTCGGCCTTGAGCTTGTGGGCGAGCGTGCTGATGCCGATGGCGTGGAAGGGGTCGATCTGCGCCGGCATCACAAAGGTCCCTTGAAGACGAAGAAGGCGCCGGCGGCGATCAGCAGGAACCCGATGGCGTGATTCCAGGTGAACCGCTCCCCCAGATATGCACCGAGAAGATGGCGAAGATCACCAGGGTGATCACCTCCTGCATCGCCTTCAGCTCCATGGGATCGTAGACCCCGCGCCCGATCCGGTTGGCCGGGACCGCCAGGCAGTACTCGAAGAAGGCGATCCCCCAGCTGGCCAGGATCAGCAGCCAGATCGGCCGGTGCTCCACCTTCAGGTGCCCGTACCAGGCGAAGGTCATGAAGACCTTGGAGGCGATCAGCAGCAGGATCGGGGCGATGGCCGCCGTGGTCATGGGCATGGGGGGCTCCGGCTCGGACGCACATCGATTTCGCACTTAACGCAGGCGACCGCAGCCCTATAACCTTGGCCGACGCAAAGGGGAGACGGCGATGAGGGGTTGGAGGAAGCGGCTGAGCGCGGCTGCGCTCGGGGTGGCGGCTCTGGTGCTGGGGTCCTGCGGCAAGGGCGGCGCCGAGACCCTGCACCTCTACAACTGGTCGGACTATATCGACCCGGCCATCCTCACCGACTTCACCAAGGAGACCGGGATCAAGGTCGTCTACGACACCTTTGATTCCAATGAGGTTCTTGAGACCAAGGTGCTACAGGGAAACACCGGCTACGACCTGGTGGTCCCCTCCAACCACAACGTCCCGCGCTACATTTCCGCCGGCGCCGTCCAGCCATTGGACAAGGCCCAGCTGAACGGGCTCGCCAACCTCTGGCCCGAGATCATGGAATACATGGAGCCCTTCGATCCGGGGGCGAAGTACGCCGTGCCCTACATGTGGGGCACCATCGGCATCGGCTACAACAAGGACGCCATCGCCAAGCGCCTGCCCGGCGTGGCCATCGACAGCTGGGATGTGGTCTTCAAGCCGGAGAACCTGGCCAAGCTGAAGGACTGCGGGGTCTACTGGCTCGACGCGTCCGAGGACATGTATGCCGTCGCCCTCAACTATCTGGGCCGGAACCCCAACTCCACCGACCTGGCGGACTACAAGGCGGCGACGGAGATGTTCCTGAAGGCCCGCCCCTATGTCCGCAAGTTCCACTCCTCCCAGTCCATCGAGGCCCTGGCCAACGGCGATATCTGCATCGCCATCGGCTATTCCGGCGACATGCTGCAGGCCAAGAGCCGCGCGGCCGAGGCCGGTGACAAGGTGCATCTCGACTATGTGGTGCCCAAGGAAGGCAGCCAGGTCTGGTTCGATGTCTTCACCATCCCCAAGGACGCCCCAAACCCCGCCGCCGCCTATAAATTCCTGAACTACATGCTGCGTCCGGAAGTGATCGCCCGGGCCTCGACCTTCACCGAGTACGCCAACGCCAACAAGGCGGCGACAGCGCTGGTCGATCCGGCGGTGCGGGACAATCCCAACGTCTATCCAACGCCGGACCAGCTCCACACGCTGTTCGTCACCGCCACCAAGGACCAGACCCTACTGCGCGACGTGAACCGCCAGTGGACCCGGGTGCAGACGGGCCAATGACCACCTCGCGGCGGCCGCGCCTGAACATCGGCGCTGTCCGCTCCAGCTTCGCGCCCTGGACCGATCCGAACCTGAAGCCGCTGGTGCGGTTCGAGGGCGTGACCAAGCGGTTCGGGACCGAGATCGCGGTGAACGACGTCTCGCTCTCGATCTATGAGAGCGAGTTCTTCGCTCTGCTCGGCCCGTCGGGCTGCGGCAAGACCACCCTGATGCGCCTGCTGGCCGGGTTCGAGACCCCGGACGCCGGCCGCATCACCCTGGCCGAGCAGGATCTGGCCGGCCGGCCGCCGCACCAGCGGCCGGTGAACATGATGTTCCAGTCCTACGCCCTGTTCCCCCACCTCTCGGTCGAACAGAACATCGCCTTTGGCCTGAAGCAGCAAGGGATGCCGAAGGAGCAGATCGCCCATCGCGTAGCGGAGATGCTGGAGCTCGTGCGCCTCAATGGCCTGGCGCGGCGCAAGCCGCACCAGCTTTCCGGCGGGCAGCGGCAGCGGGTGGCCCTGGCCCGCGCCATCGCCCCCAATCCCAGGATGCTGCTGCTGGATGAGCCCCTGGCCGCCCTGGACAAGAAGCTGCGCGAGGAGACCCAGTTCGAGCTCATCGCCCTGCAGCAGCGGCTGGGCATGACGTTCCTGATCGTCACCCATGACCAGGAAGAGGCCATGGTCACCGCCGACCGCATCGCGGTGATGCGCGAGGGCCAGATCGTGCAGATCGGCCGCCCCGCCGAGGTCTATGAGACCCCCAATTCCCGCTACGTGGCCGACTTCATCGGCGACGTGAACCTATTCGAGGGATCGGTCACGGCCGCCGACGGCAAGCTGGTGAAGATGACCACCGCCGACTGCCCGGCCGGGTTCGAGGCGCTGGAGGACGACGCGGTGGCCGTGGGCGCCACCGCCTGGCTCGGCGTGCGGCCGGAGAAGATCCAGCTTCACCTCGACCCGCCCAGGGACGGCCCCAACCGGATGGCCGGCAAGGTGGCCGACTATGGCTATCTCGGCGACTGGACCACCTATGTCGTGGAGCTGGAGAGCGGTCGCACCGTGCGCGCCGCGCGCGCCAACGCCTCCCGGCTGGTGGCGCGCCCCATCGCCTGCGACGACCCCGTCTGGCTGACCTTCACCCCCGACGCCGCCGTGGTGCTGACGCGGTGAGCGGCAGGTCCCGGACAGGCCTGGCCGCCCTCGCCCCCCTGCTGTGGCTGGGCGTCTTCTTCCTGTTCCCGTTCTTCCTGGTGGCCAAGCTGTCGCTGTCGGACACGGCCCTGGCCATGCCGCCCTATGCGCCCCGCGTCGACTGGAGCGCGGGGATCGAGGGCGTGCGGGCCTTCTTCGCCGCGCTGGACTTCGAAACCTATGCCCGGCTCACCAGCGACAGCCTCTATGTCGCCTCCTACCTGTCGAGCCTGAAGTTCGCGGCGGTGGCCACCGGCCTGCTGCTGATCATCGGCTATCCCATCGCCTACGGCATGTCGCGGTTCCCGCCCTCGCAGCGGCTGGCGTTGCTGATGGCGGTGATCCTGCCGTTCTGGACGAGCTTCCTGATCCGGGTCTACGCCTGGATCGCGCTGCTGAAGCCGCAGGGCCTGCTGAACGCAGCCCTGGCCCAGGTGGGCCTCGGCCCACTGAACATCCTCAACACCGACACCGCGGTCTATATCGGCCTGGTCTACGCCTACCTGCCCTTCATGGTTCTGCCGCTCTACGCGGTGCTGGAGAAGCAGGACCAGAGCCAGCTGGAGGCCGCCGCCGACCTCGGCTGCACGCCCTCCCAGGCCTTCTGGCGGGTGACCTTCCCGCTCTCCCTGCCCGGCGTCGGGGCCGGCGCCCTGCTCTGCTTCATCCCCATGGTGGGTGAGTTCGTGATCCCCGACCTGCTGGGGGGCTCGGGCACCTTGATGCTGGGCAAGACCATCTGGACGGAGTTCTTCGCCAACCGCGACTGGCCGGCCGCCTCGGCGGTGGCGATCGTGCTGCTGGCCACCCTGGTGATCCCCATCGTCCTGTATCAGCGCCAGCAGCAGAAGATGATCGAGGCCGGCCAATGAAGGGACCCTCCACCTTCAACCGGGCCTCGGTGGCGGCGGGGCTGGCCTTCCTCTACCTGCCCATCGTCCTGCTGGTGATCTACTCCTTCAACGCCAGCCGCCTGGTGACCGTCTGGGGCGGCTTCTCCACCAAGTGGTACGCGGCCCTGCTGCGGGACGACCAGCTGCTGGACGCCCTGGGCGTGACCCTCAGGGTCGGGCTGATCTCCGCCACCCTCGCCACCGTCCTCGGCACGCTGGCGGCCGTCGCCCTCGTGCGGTCGAGGCGCGGGCGGCTGCTGTTCTCGGGCATGATCTACGCGCCGCTGGTGATGCCCGAGGTGATCCTGGGGCTGTCCCTGCTGCTGCTGTTCGTGGCCTTTGGCCTGCCGCGCGGCTTCTGGACGGTGACGGTCAGCCACGCCACCGTCACCCTCTGCTACGCCACCGTGGTGGTCCAGGCCCGGCTGGTGAGCTTTGACAGGGCGCTGGAGGAGGCCGCCCGCGACCTGGGGTGCACGCCGGTCCAGGCCTTCTTCGCCGTCACCCTGCCCAATATCGCGCCCGCCGTGGCGGCGGCCTGGATGCTGGCCTTCACCCTGTCCCTGGACGACCTGGTGATCGCCAGCTTCACCTCAGGTCCGGGCGCCACCACCTTGCCGATGCGGATCTACAGCCAGGTGCGGCTCGGGGTCAGCCCGGAGATCAACGCGGTCTCCACCCTGCTGATCGGCCTGGTGGCCACCGGGATGATCGGGGCCTACCTGTTCCTGCAGCGGCGAGCCGGTGTCGCAGATTCAGGCGCCGCGTGAAGTCGTAGTCCGGCCCCACGCAGCTCATGCGTGGGTCGAACTATTCCTCACAACCCATTGAATAGGTTCTAGATCGGCGCGACGCGGTTGAACCAGGGTTTGGCCACCTCGAGCTGGCCGGCCAGGCGGAACAGGGTCGCCTCGTCCCCCATCCGCCCCACGAACTGCAGGCCGATGGGCAGGTTTGACTTCGACCAGGCGAGGGGCACGGACATGGCCGGCTGGCCGGTGTTGTTGAAAGCCTGGGTGTTGGGCATGAAGGCGAACAGCCGCTCGCTGAACCGGCGCAGATCCTCATGGAGATGGCCGATGGGGATGGCCGGGCTGCCCAGGGTCGAGAGCAACAGCACGTCGTAGGTCTCGAACAGCGCCGCCACCGCCCGGCCATAGGCATGGATCGCCGCCAGGCCGCGAACGTAACTGGCGCCGGTGACGCCAGCCCCACGTTGGGCCATGGCCCAGGTCAGCATCTCCACGTCGGCGTCAGTGACCGGGCGTCCCCGGCGCTCGGCCTCCGCGTCGAAGGTGGCTGCGACGCTGGCGGCGATGACGTCGCCCGCCGCCTGCTGCATGGCGGCCAAGTTTCCCGGCAGGGTCACCTCCTCCACCGTGTGGCCAAGGCTGGCGCACAGCTTGGCGGCGTCCACCACCGCCTGGGCGCATTCCGGATCCAGGGCGTCCGAGGCCAGGGCCGCGGTGGTGAAGCCGATGCGCAGGCTGCCGGGCGGGCGGGCGACCTCGTCGGCGTAAGGCCTGGAGGGCGCGGCCAGGTAATAGGGGTCGCCGGCCTGCGGCTGGCAGGCGATGTCAAGCAGGACGGCCGAGTCGCGAACCGAACGCGTGACCGCATGCTGGACCGAGGCGCCGCCCCACCCCTCCCCCAGCGGCGCGAAGGAAACCCGGCCCCGCGAAGGCTTCATGCCGAACAGGCCGCAGGCCGAGGCGGGCGTGCGGATCGAGCCGCCGCCGTCGCTGGCGTGGGCCCCGGGCAAGATCCCGGGCCCGACC
>NZ_JAOTJD010000064.1:0-15477 GCF_042714595.1 Phenylobacterium ferrooxidans
GCCTCGGCCAGGCGTCCGCCGAAGGCGTCGGCCGCGGCGTCGGAGAGCGACGCCTCGGGCTCGACGCCGAGGAAGTCTTCCAGGTCCCTGGGGGTGGCGGTCATGCCGCTGCCGGGGCCGAGGAACAGGGCCAGCCGCTCGATCTCCTGGCGGGCGACGCCCCGCTCCTTGGGCATGCGGCCGACGAAGACCTGCAGGGCCTCGCTGGTGAGGCCGACGCCGTCCTTGGCCAGGGCTTCGCGCACCAGGCGGGCGATGTCGCCGGGCTCGTCCTCGTAGCAGGGGATGGTCGCCGCGCCGGGCGCCTTCTCGGCGGCCTTGCGCAGGGCGGAGTTGCGGTCGAGATTCCCGGCCTCGATCAGCAGGAAGGCGTCGGGATTGAGCTCACCGGCGGCGTGGCGGGTCAGCGCCTCGGCGGTCATCTTGTCCAGGGCCGTCTTCTCGGTGGCGAACTTCAGCCGCACCAGGCGTCGCCCGCCCATCAGGGACTGGGCCGCCAGCTCTCCCTCCAGCCGCGCCCCGTCGCCGTCCAGGTCGCCATCGGTGAGCAGGGCTACGTCAAAGGGATCGTCGGGGCGATCGCAGACCTTCTTGGACAACTGGTTGGCGCGCTCGCGCACCACCCCCATGTCACGGCCATAGATCAGGGCGGCGCGGATGGTCTTGTCCGGCGACCCCAGGAAGCGTTCGATGTCCGGCCGCTTGGCGAGGATCACCAGGCGATCCCTAGGACTTGCCGGCCAGCCAGGTGGCGAGCTCGAGCTCGATCTTGCGGGCCGCCTCGCCGGCGGCGCGGTCCTGGGCGTCCTGCTGGGCGGCGACCGAGGCGTAGGGCTGGTCAGCCGAATCGTAGGTCACCTCCACCCGGACGCGCCCCACCTTGGCCGTGGTGTTGCTGACGGTGGAGACCAGGGTATAGGCGGCGGTCAGGACGTATTCGTAGCGGGTGGCGACATTGTCGACCCGGATCCCGCGAGGATAGCGCTGCTCGGAGATCTGCAGGTCCATCCGGTATTGCGGCTTGAGGTTGGAGTCGCGGGAGAGCGCGTCGTCCAGGTGCTCACGCATCAGCTGGCCGGCCCGGCCCGTGGGGGCGGAGACCTGCACCGAGGAAAGGGCGGCGCCGACCCCGGGGCGACCGTAGAGCGGCGTGAAGCCGCAGCCCGCCAGGGCGACGGCGGCGAGCGCCAGGGCGCCGATGCTTGCGATGCGAGCCATGTGCCTCAGCTTGCCACGATATTGACGATGCGATCCTTCACCACGATCACCTTGCGGATCGTGAGGCCCTCAAGGCGCCGTGCGATCTCGGGATCGTCAAGCACCATCTTCTCCACATCGGCCGGTTCGGCCCCGGCCGGCGCGGAAATTTCCCCCCGGCGCTTGCCGTTGACCTGAACGGGAAGCACCCGGACGGCGTCTTCGGTCAGGGCTGGATCGAACTGCGGCCAGGGGGCAGACACCACCATCCCCTCCCCGCCGATGCGGGCCCAGGCCTCCTCGGCGAGGTGAGGCGTGAAGGGCGAGACCAGGCGCGCGAAGGCCGACAGGGCCTCGGCGCGGGCCGCCAGCAGGGCGTCGCTGGCGCCTTCCGCCGGAGCGGCCTTCAGGGCGTTCAGGAACTCGTACAGGCGGGCGATGCCGGAGTTGAACCGGAAGCCCTCCACGGCCTCGGTGACCGCCTTGACGGTGCGATGGGTGGCGACCCGCAGGGCCATGGCCTTGGGGTCGGCCGCGATGTCGGCCGCAGAAGCCTTCTCCGGCTGGGCGTCGAACTCGGCCCAGACCCGGTTGACGAAGCGCCAGGCCCCTTCGACCCCGGAGGTGGACCAGATGGAGTCCCGCTCGGGCGGCGAATCCGACAGCACGAACAGCCGCGCGGCGTCGACACCGTAGACCTCGAAGATGTCCCCAGGGGCCACGGTGTTGCGCTTGGACTTCGACATCTTCTCGATGTCGCCGATGATCACCGGCTGGCCGTCGGAGACGCGCACGGCGCGGCGGGTATTCCCCTCGGCCGTGATCTCCAGTTCCTTGGGCTCGACCCAGTCGCCGTTCTGCAGGCGGTAGGTCTCGTGGGTGACCATCCCCTGGGTGAACAGCCCCGCAAAGGGCTCCTTGGCCTCCAGCATTCCGGCGTCCGACAGGGCGCGGTTCAGGAAGCGCGCATAGAGCAGGTGCAGGACCGCGTGCTCGATGCCGCCCACATACTGGTCCACCGGCATCCAGTAGTCGGCGGCGGCCTTGTCGATCGGCTCGGCGGCGGTGGGGTCGGTGAAGCGGGCGAAATACCAGGACGAGTCCACGAAGGTGTCGAGGGTGTCGGTCTCCCGGGTCGCGGGACCGCCACAGCCGGGGCAGCTGGTCTCTTTCCAGGTGGGGTGACGGGCGAGCGCATTGCCGGGCTTGGAGAAGTCCAGATCCTCCGGCAGGGCGACCGGCAGCTGGTCCTTGCGCACGGCGACGACGCCGCACTTGTCGCAATGGACCACCGGCACCGGGCAGCCCCAGCCGCGCTGGCGGGCCACGCCCCAGTCGCGCAGGCGGAACACCGTGGCGCCCTGGCCGGCGCCTTGCGCCTCGATCCTGGAGATGGCCGCGGCCTTGGCGGCCTCGATCTCCAGGCCGTCGAGGTCGGCGGACCGGAAGATGGTGCCCGGGCCGGTATAGGCCTCGGCGCCCACATCATAGGTGGCGGGGTCCTCGCCCGGCGGCAGGACCACCGGCTTGACCGGCAGGTCGTACTTGCGGGCGAAGTCCAGGTCGCGCTGGTCGTGGGCCGGACAGGCGAAGATGGCGCCCGTGCCGTAGTCCATCAGGATGAAGTTGGCGATCCAGACCGGCAGCCGCCAGGCGGGATCGAAGGGGTGGGCGACGCTGAGGCCGGTGTCGAAGCCGATCTTCTCGGCGGTCTCGATCTCGGCCTCCGAGGCGCCGCCCTTGCGGCAGGCCTCGATGAAGGCCGCGGCCCTGGGATCGGCGGCCGCGATCTGCTGGGCCAGGGGGTGATCCGGCGCCACGCCGACGAAGCTGGCTCCGTACAGGGTGTCGGGGCGGGTGGTGTAGACCTCCAGGCCGCTCTCGAAGCCGGCGGGGGCCGCGTCGGCCCATTGGAAGGCGAACTTCAGACCCTTGGAGCGCCCGATCCAGTTCTCCTGCATCAGCCGGACCTTGTCGGGCCAGCGGTCCAGACCCTTCAGGCCCTCCAGCAGGGCGTCGGCATAGTCGGTGATGCGCAGGAACCACTGGTTCAGCTTGCGCTTCTCCACCACCGCGCCCGAGCGCCAGCCGCGGCCGTCCACGACCTGCTCGTTGGCCAGGACGGTCTGGTCCACCGGGTCCCAGTTCACCACGCCCTCGCGGCGATAGACCAGGCCGCGGGCCATCAGGTCGATGAACCAGGCCTGCTGCTGGCCATAATAGGCCGGGTCGCAGGTGGCGAACTCGCGCGACCAGTCGATGGACAGGCCCAGCTGCTGCAGCTCGGCGCGCATCTTGTCGATATTGGCGTAGGTCCAGGCGCGGGGATCGACGCCGCGCTCCATGGCCGCGTTCTCCGCGGGCAGGCCAAACCCGTCCCAGCCCATGGGGTGCAGGACGTTGAAGCCCCGGGCGCGCTTGAACCGGGCGTTGGCGTCGCCGAGCGTGTAGTTGCGCACATGGCCCATGTGCAGGCTCCCCGACGGATAGGGGAACATCTCCAGGGCGTAGTATTTCGGGCGCGCGTGATCGATCTCCGCGCGGAACACGTCGGCGTCGGCCCAGGCCTTACGCCACTTGGGTTCGACTTCTTTGGGATTGTACCGGGCCATGGCGGGGGCTTAGCGCGCTTTCACTGAGGATGGGAAGCGGCCGGACACGCGCAAGGCGCGCCGACCTGATGAGTTCGGCGCGCCCGGTTATTTGTCAGATCCCGGAACGCGCCCGGGGATTAGCCCCGGATGTTCGAGAGCTTAAGCTGACGAGCCTTGGTCAGGATGGCGTTTTCGATGTCGGTCTCGGTCTGGCCGGCCGACGGAGCGTCCACCCAGGTCCCCGAGGCGTCGCGGGTCTGCTTGAAGACCGCCACGTTCAGGCCGTCGGCGCGCAGGCGCGCATCCAGGATGTAGACCGTGCACTTGAAGCGCTCGTCGGCCTTCTCCGGATTGACGTACCAGTCGGTGATCACCACGCCGCCATAGGGATCGGCCGAGGCCAGGGGCATGAAGGCCAGGGTGTCGAGGGTCGCCCGCCACAGGTAGCCGTTGACGCCGATGGTCGGCTGCTCGGCGGCCGGAGTCGATTTGCCGCGTCCGAGGCCCAACAGGCCGCCGCCGTCGTTCTGGGTCTTCGGGCCACTACTCGAGCAGGCCGCGAGCGCCGAAAGGCTGAGGGCCAAGACCCCCGTCGCCACGCCACGCATCCAAACTCCACGCACAAACGGCATATATCCGCTCCCAGTCGCTGTTTCGCGTCGGTATCTCGCCGCGTCGCCGCCCCCGCGCCGGATGCCTCTATACCAACGCCCAAAGCGGCGCCAAACAGGAATCGCGTGGCTCTGCCGCCACAGGCGCCAACCAACTGTGCAGAGAGGCAGCCTGCGGCGTGTTGGCGTGTTGACCTTGATGATGGCGCGACTTTAATCGCATCAACGGTCTCGCCTCTCATGGCGTGGCCGGGGCTTAGGGGCCATATAGGTGGTTATGTTCAATCGGACGGTCATGGCGCTGGTCGGCGCGGTGCTCATTGCGAGCGCCGGATCGATGGCTCATGCCCAGACGACGAAGAAGACCACCGACTTTTCCGTGCGCAGTGAAACCTTGGCTCTGGCGTCGCCTCAGGCGGCCAAGGCGCTGAAGTTCGACGCGCGCAAGGGGCGCTGGGGGGTCACGCTCAATCTGCAGCAGCCGGACGGTCGCGACACCCAGTGGAACGACGTCCAGGCCGGCGCCTATTTCCGCGTGACGCCGTCGCTCCGGGTCGGGGGCGCCGTCGCCCTCGGGGAGAAAGAAACCCCCATGTACAAGAAGACCGAACCGCAGGCTGGCGCGCCGCGTGTCCGTCTCGAGACCGCCTTCAAGTTCTAAGGCTTTCCACGGTTGACCAAATGAGCCGCCTTCGGGCGGCTTTTTGATTCCATCTCTTCTCCCCTAGGAAGGGGAGAAGAGATCAAATTCCAAACACTTCCACCCCGGCGATGCCCACGACCCCGGTGGCTAACAGCCGTGCGGCGGTGGTCTGGTTCACCCCGCCCAGGGCGTAGACGGGACTCCGCGCCGCGCTGACGATCCGCGCCAGACGCAGCGGCCCCAGGGGCCCGCCCGCCGAAGGACTGTTCGATGGGAAGATCGCCGAGACGACGAGCGCGTCGACCTGGGCGCGGGCCGCGCGCGGGCCGTGGGCGGCGGCCGTGATCAGCCAGTTCGGATGCTTCGCACGAATGCGCCCAGCTCGAGAGGCCAGGCGCTCAGGCAGGTGGACGCCATCGGCGCCGACTCTGGCGGCCAGGGCTTCGTCCGCGCCGATCAGCAGCTTGAGGCCACGCCGGCGGGCGATCGCCTTCAGGCGCAGGGCCACGGCTTGGGCGTCCGCCGCCCCAAAGGCCCGGTAGACGATGGCCGAGCCCCTGGGCAGGCACGCCGCTGCGGCCTCTGGATCGGGGGTCCGCACGGGGTCGGTGAAATAGAGCAGGGCGGGCAGGGGCTTTCGCCGACCCGCGCGTCGCCCTAAGCAGGCCGCTGTCCGCGCCACTGTCCAGAACCCAGCTATGACCCGCTCCTTCGATCCCGCCGCCGCCCACGCAGACATCCTGACGCGTATCGCCGCCGCGGCGAAGGCCGGCGGGCGGCAAGCCGGCGATGTGACCCTGGTGGCGGTCTCCAAGCAACAGCCCTGGGAGCGGGTGGCGGCGATCCTGGAGACCGGACAGGCGGTGTTCGGCGAGAACCGTGTGCAGGACGCCATGGCCGCCTGGGACAATCACCGCGAGGGGGTCGAGCTGCGGCTGATCGGGCCGCTGCAGACCAACAAGGTCAAGGAGGCGGTGGCCTTCTTCGACGTCATAGAGACCCTCGACCGCGAGAAGCTGGCCGCCGCCCTGGCTGATGAGATGAAGAAGCAGGGCAGGGCGCCCCGCCTCTATGTTCAGGTCAACACCGGCGAGGAAGAGCAGAAGGCCGGTGTGGTCCCGGCCGAGGCCGACGCCTTCATCGCCAGCTGCCGGGACACCCACGGCCTGAGCATCGAAGGCCTGATGTGCATCCCGCCGGCCGACGAGCCGCCGGGACCGCACTTCGCCCTGCTGGCCAAGATCGCCGCGCGAAACGGGATCTCGAAGCTTTCCATGGGGATGAGCGACGACTTCGAGACCGCCGTGCGGTTCGGCGCCACCAGCGTCCGGGTGGGCTCAGCCCTATTTGGTCCGCGAGGATAGGACGTTCAGGGTCGGCCGGGGCGGCTTTCGCGCCTCGTCCATGTGCTCCATGGCGTCCAGGAACGGGTGCGGATTGACGTCGACGATAGAGACCGCCGACCCTGGCTCGGCCTTGCCGATCAGCTCCAGGACGTCCCAGGCCTGCAGGGCCACACAGCCCTCGGTGGGCTCCCAGTTCGGCCGCGCCACGTGCAGGAAGATCGCCGAGCCCATCAAGGGGACCACGGGATCGTCGTTGTGGGCCAGCACCAGGACGAAGTCGTAGACCTTGTCCTCGCGCCACAGCTGTTCGGCGCTGGCGGGGTAGGGGAGGCTGACGGGGCGGTTGTAGTTCGGGTCGCCCGGCGCGTCGCACCAGCCGTCATTGGGCGCGATGGCCTTCACCGGCAGGCGGCTCTGGGGCGCGGGCGTGCGGTCAGGGCGGTACAGGACGCGGCGGATCGGCCAGACCCCCAGGGGTGAACAGCCGTCGCCCTCGCGCTTGTCGGCGGCGGCGATCACCCCACCCTTGCCCAGCGCGCAACGGGTCTCACGGCCCGCGAGATCAAACCGGCCGTCTGACATCGCCGTGAACAGCACGCTTCATTCTCCTGGGTGGTTGGCGCTTGAGGCCAACACGGTGCATGTTCGCGCCCATGGCCCAACGCAAGACCCTACTCGTCGTCGACGACAATGATGATCTGCGCGGCGAACTCGCCGAGCAACTGGAACTGCACGAAGAGTTCTCCGCCATCCAGGCGGCCACCGCCGGCGACGGGGTTCGGCAGGCCGTGGAGGCCCGCCCCGACCTGATCCTGCTGGACGTCGACCTCCCCGACATGGACGGGCGCGAGGCCTGCAAGCTGATGCGCTCCAAGGGGGTGACCTCGCCGGTGATCATGCTGACCGCCGCCGACACCGACGACGACGCCATCCGCGGCCTGGATTCCGGGGCCAACGACTACGTCACCAAGCCCTTCAAGTTCGCCGTCCTGCTGGCCCGTATCCGCGCCCAGCTGCGCAGCCACGAACAGTCGGAGGGGGCGGTCTTCCACCTGGGCGCCTACGAATTCCGACCCTCGGCCAAGATGCTGGTGGACGCCAACCAGAAGAAGATCCGGCTGACGGAAAAAGAGACCAACATCCTGAAGTACCTCTACCGGGCCGGCGAAAAGCCGGTGAGCCGCGAGGAACTGCTGGCCGAGGTCTGGGGCTATAACGCCGGGGTCACCACCCACACCCTGGAAACCCACGTCTACCGCCTGCGCCAGAAGATCGAGCCCGATCCTGGCAATGCGCGCCTGCTGCTGACCGAGGCCGGCGGCTATCGCCTGGCGCCTTAGTCCCGCCGTCGCCTAGAGCCCGAAGTCAGCGCTGACCGGCGCGTGGTCGCTGGGGCGTTCCCATTCGCGGACGTCGTCATGGACGCGGGCCGCGGCCGCCCCTGGCCGGAAGGCGGCTTCCCGCAGGCCAGGGGAGATCAGCACATGGTCCAGGCGCAGACCCCGGTTTGACGCGCGGAAATCGGCGGCCCGGTAGCTCCACCATGAAAACAGCTTCTGCGGATCGGGAATGGCTTCGCGCACCAGGTCGGTGAACTGACCCGCGGCCATGAGCTTGGCGAAGGCCTCCAGCTCGACCGGGGTGTGGCTGACGATCCGTGACATCTGCTTGTGGCTCCAGACGTCGAACTCGCCCGGGGCCACGTTCAGGTCGCCGACGATGGCCAAGGGCGCCTTGGGATCTCTCCGGCCCATCTCGGCGGTGAGCTTCTCGTAGAAGTCCAGCTTGTGGTCGAACTTGGTGTTGATCGTCCGGTCGGGGATGTCGCCGCCCGCGGGGATGTAGAAGTTCTGGATCTCGACGCCCGCCACCTTGGCCGAGACGCAGCGGGCGTGGCCCTCGCGGCAGACATCCAGGGGCGCCACCTCCTCGAAGGGCAGGCGCGAGGCGATGGCGACGCCATGCCAACCCTTCTGGCCGGCGATCTTGATGTGGGGCAGGCCCATGTCGATGAAGGCCTGACGGGGAAACTCCCCCTCCTGGCACTTGATCTCCTGCAGGCAGAGGACATCGGGCGCCTGCTCGTCAACGAAGCGGGCGACCTGCTCGGCGCGCAGGCGGACGGAGTTCACATTCCAGGTGCAGAGACGGAGACGCATGCGCGGGGTTTAGGGGGCTGGGTAAGAAAAGAAAACGCCCGGGCACTGGAGAAAGCCCGGGCGTAAGTGATGTCTCTCATGCCGCCGCCGGGAGGGGATAGGTTCCGGCACGGAACACGCCCGCTCGCACAGGCGTTATGCGTGGCATTAATGCAACGACGAAATGGAAATGTCAACCAGAATCACGGGGCGGGTTGCCTGTTGTCTGATTGTCACATTTTCCCGCGGCCGACTGATTTGGGCCGGGGGTCGTTCAGCACGAAAAGGGTCGGCGCCAGGCCTGACGTCCGCTGCAGGCCGGTCAGGCGGATCCGGGTCGCCTGACCCTGGGCGTCGCTCACCGTCCAGCCGATCAGGGCCATGGGGGTGTTGGAGAAGGTCAGGGTGATCTGGCCCTCGGCCTGCTTCTTCCCATCGCGGGCGGTGATGGTGAAACCGTCGGCCAGCCGGGTGACGTCGCTGATCACCACGCCCCGGTCCAGCTTGATCTGGCGGGCCAGGAAGATCGACAGCGGCGTCGCCATCAGCGGATAGCGGTCGAAGGTCTTCAGCCGCGAGTCGGCCACCGAGACATTGGCCCCATCGGCCACCACCAGCAGGCCGGAGGGGGCCTCATAGGCGAAGCGGGCCTTGCCGGGACGCTTGAGGAAGACGGTCCCCTGGGTGCTGGTTCCCCGGGCGTCAGTCTGCACGAAGCGCCCCTTGGCTTCGGTCAGGCCCTGCAGATAGGTCGCGGCCTTGTCCACCAGCAGGCGGTCGTCGGCGTTGAGCGGGGCTATGGCGGGACGGGCGGCGAGGGCCGGCAGCGGCAAGGCGGCCAGGCCCAGCGCCAGGGCGCGGCGGGTCAGTCGGGTCATCAACCAGGCTCCATTTCGCGCAGAAACCTACAGGCGCGGCGCGGCGTCAATAGGGCGGGAGAACGGCGCAGGAGACGTGGCGTTCCGTCTGGTCAGGCCGCCGCGTGCGCCCGGCTCGGCCACTCGGAGAGCACGGCCAGCAGGCGGGCGGTCTCGATAGGCTTGCCGAGGTGGTCGTCCATGCCGGCGTCGAGGCACTTCTGGACCTGGTCGGGCAGCACATTGGCGGTCATGGCGATGATCGGCAGGCCCCTCAGGCGCGGCAGGTCCAGGGCGCGGATGGCGCGGGTGGCGGTCAGGCCGTCCATCACCGGCATCTGCACATCCATCAGCACCAGGTCGAAGACCTGATCGCGCACCTTGGCGATGGCCTGCTCGCCGTTCTCGGCGGTCTCAATGAGCACGTCGAAGGGGTGCAGCAGGGCGGCGATCAGCTCGCGGTTCACCGCCACGTCCTCCACCACCAGCAGCCGCAGGGGCGCCTCCAGGTCGAGGGTTTCAGGCTCGGCCTCGACCTCCTCCTCCAGGGCGTCGGTGCGCGGCAGAACCAGCTCGAACCAGAAGGTCGACCCCTCACCGGGAACCGAGCTCGCCCCGAGGGTCCCGCCCATCAGCTCGACAATGCGCTGGCAGATGGCCAGGCCAAGGCCGGTGCCGCCATACTGGCGCGACACCGAGGCGTCGGCCTGGGTGAAGCGCTCGAAGAGCTGCTCAATCTGCTGCTGCGTCACCCCGATGCCTGTGTCGGCGACCTCAACGCGCATCCGGCCGCAGTCGTTGTCGGCAGGCTCCTGGATCAGGGTCACGGTGACGCCGCCCTGGCTCGTGAACTTGATGGCGTTTGAGAGGAAGTTCAGCAGCACCTGACGGATCCGCGCGGCGTCCCCCAGCAGGGGCTCAATCCTGCCGCGGGTCTGAACGGTCAGGGTAAGGCCCCTGGCGTGAGCCTGCTCAGTCAGCAGCTCGGCGATGGCGCGGACCGGGGTCTCGGGGTCGAAGGGCCTGGCTTCCACCTCCACCGCTCCGGCCTCCAGGCGCGAGAAGTCCAGCACGCTGTTGACCAGTTCCAGCAGGGTGGTGCTGGCGTCGTGGATCAGGCCGGCGTGCCGGGCGTCCTCCGCGACCAGGCGCCGGGAGCGCCTCAGGATGCCGGAGAATCCGATGATGGCGTTGAGCGGGGTGCGCAGCTCGTGGGTCATGTTGGCCAGGAACTCCGACTTGGCCGCGGCGGCTTGCTCGGCGCGTCGGCGGGCCTCCACCAGCTCGGTCTCCATGGCCTTGCGGGCGTCGATCTGGCGCGAGACCGAGACGATCTGGGGTAGGCCGCCGGCCTGCTCGGAGGCGATCAGCCCGAAATTGGTCTCCACCCAGACTGTGTGACCGGCCTTGTGGACGATCCGGTACTGCAGGGTCAGCTCGCCGCCCCGGGCGACCATGTCGGCGATCTCGCCGGGGACCCAGGCCGCGTCCTCGGGATGCAGGAAGGTGTAGTTGGGGGTGGCGAACAGCTCCTCCACCGAATAGCCCATGCCCGTGGCGATGGAGGGCGACAGGTAACGCCGGCGGCCGTCGAGGTCGTTGAGCGCGATGACGTCGGTGATGTTGTCGGCCAGCACCCGGTACTGGGCCTCCGACGCGCGAAGCCGGTCCTGGGCCTCGTCGAACTTGCGGCGGGCGGCCAGGGTGCGGAACACCGCGTCGCAGCCGAAACCGAAGGCCAGGACCAGCAGGCCCAGCACCGGCGGCAGGGGCAGGTGCAGGGGGTTGGGGGCCAGCGGCATCCAGGCCAGCAGGCCCACGCTCGGCGTCGCGCCGCCGACCAGGAAGCCGAGCGGCGACTGGAAGGCGTTGGACTGGGCGAAGAACAGCACCGAGAGCCAGAGGGTCATGGCGCAGACCGCGCCCTGCGGCGTCCCGCTGGTCCAAAGCAGGCCCCCCAGGACCATCCAGCAGACGCAGACCGCCAGATAGGTGAAGAGATGCGCCAGTCGCAGCGCCGCGCCCACCCTGAGCCCCAGATGCTGCCGGCGGGAAGCCAACAGGCAGGCCGCCTCGGTGAGAACCTGGAACCCGATCCACACGACGCAGACGCGCCAGGGCAGGAGGGTGGCGGTCAGCGCCCCCGCCGCAAAGGCGACGGCCACCCGCAGGGGCACGCCTTGATAGGACAGGGCCGCAAGTTCATCGAGCCGCTCGTCGAGCAGATTGCGCATCTTACCTGGCCCCCCGAAGGCGCGGTTTGCGGAACTATGGCCTGGCGGGTCTTGCAGTCCGGTTACCGACCGCCCGGGGGACGCAATTGGTCACGCAAGTTGAGTTGAGGTCGCCCCGCCCCGGCCCCAGGGTCGGGGCATGAGCCGGATCCACCCCACCGCCGTTATCGCCGCCGGCGCCCAGATCGCGCCGGGCGTGGAGATCGGCCCCTATGCGGTGATCGGGCCCCGGGTGCGGCTGGCGGCCGGAAACATCATCGGGCCCCATGTGGTGATCGAGGGGGCGACCGACATCGGCCCGGGTAACCGCTTCCTGCAGTTCTGCGCCATCGGGGCCGGGCCGCAGGTGGACGGCTGGGCTGGCGAGGCCGGCGCCCTGGCGATCGGGAGCGGCAACGTGTTCCGCGAGTTCGTCACCGTCCACGCTTCCGCCGGCGGCGCCCCCACCCGCATCGGCTCGCGCTGCCTGATCATGACCGGGGCCCATGTGGCCCACGACTGCGTGCTCGGCGACGACATTCGCCTGGCCAATGCGGCGACGCTGGGAGGGCATGTGCAGGTCGCCGACTTCGCCCAGGTCAGCGGCCTCGTGGCCATTCACCAGTACAGCCGCATCGGGACCCACGCCTTCGTCGCCGGGGGATCCATCGTCACCCAGGACGTGCCGCCCTTCTGCCTCGTGCAGGGAGACCGCGCGCGGCTGGCGGGCCTGAACGCCGTCGGCCTGAAACGGACGGGGGTCACGCCGGCCGAGGTCGCCGAACTGCGCCGCGCCTACCGGACGCTGTTCCTGGGGACGGGGCCGATGGAGGATCGCCTGGCCGCGGCGCGCCTGAGCGCAGGCGCTCGCACCCTCGTGCTCCTCGACTTCCTGGAAAGCTCCGTCCGCGGCTGCATCTCCACGCCGCGAAGCCGGAAACTCGCCGCCTAACCGACCGCCGGAACCACCTGCGGGTCCTGCTCGGCGGCATAGTCGACGCCGGCCAGGCCAAACCCGAAGATTTTCAGGAAGTCGCTCCGGAAGCCCGCCAGGTCGGCCAGCTCCGGCAGGGTCTGGGTGGAGATCTGCGCCCAGCGGCGCTTGACCTCGGCCTGGACCGGCTCGGACAGCTCCCAGTCGTCCAGCCGCAGGCGGCCGGCGTCGTCCAGGGCCTCGGGGCCGGGCAGGACGGTGCGGAACAGGCGGTCGATCTGCTCGATGCAGCCCTCGTGCAGGCCCATCTCTTTCATCACCTTGAACAGCACCACGCCGTAGAGCGGCACCACTGGGATCGCCGAGGAGGCCTGGGTCACCACCGCCTTCAGGGAGACGACCCGGGCGGCGCCGGCGCCGTGCTCCGCGCGGATGGCGGCCGCGGCGCGGTCGAGGTCTTCCTTGGCCTTGCCCAGGGTGGCCTTCCAGTAGATCGGCCAGGTCAGTTCCGAGCCGATATAGGTGTAGCTCAGGGTCTTGAAGCCGGGGGCCAGGACGCCGCCGGCCGAAAGCGCGGCGATCCACATCTCCCAGTCCTCGCCGCCCATGACCGCCACGGTGCCGGCGGTTTCCTCAGGTGTGGCGGGCTGCAGTTCGGTCTCGAAGACCTCACCCTTGTCGGTGTTCAGGGTCTTGACCGTGACCGGCGCCCCCAGGGGCTTGATGGCCGAGCGGAAGGTCTCGCCGGTCTTGGGGTGGGTGCGGACCGGGGCGGCCATGGAATAGATCACCAGGTCCACCTGGCCGAGGTGCTCGGCGATGGCCTTGATCGTTTCGGCCTTCATCTCATCGGAGAAGGCGTCGCCGTCCAGGGTGACAGCCTTGCGGCCGGCCCTGGCGGCCTGCGCCTCGAAGGCGCGGTTGTTGTACCAGCCGGCCGAGGCGGTCTTGGTCTCAGAGGGGGACTTCTCGAAGGAGACGCCGACGGTGTCGGCCCCGCCGCCGAAGGTCGCCACGATCCGTGAGGCCAGGCCGTAGCCGGCCGAACAGCCGAGCACCAGCACCCGCTTGGCCATGCCCGGAACCTCGCCCTTGCCCGCCACATAGCCCACCTGCTGGCGGACGTTCATGGCGCAGCCCTCGGGATGGGCGGTGGTGCAGATGAAGCCGCGGATACGGGGCTCGATGATCATGGGCGCCTCTTTTCGTGGAGGCGGAAGATACACCGGCGCGCGATCAGGGAAAGCTGGAGTTAAGGCGGCGGGCCCACCAGGACTTCGCGCTTGCCGGCGTGGTTGGCGGGGCTGACGACGCCTTCGTTCTCCATCCGCTCGATCAGCGAGGCGGCGCGGTTGTAGCCGATCTGCAGGCGGCGCTGGACGTAGGAGGTCGAGGCCTTCTTGTCCCGGGTCACGACGGCCACGGCGCGGTCGTAGAGATCGTCGCCCGAACCGCCCTCGTCGAAACCGCCTTCGCCTTCGCCGTCCTCGTCGTCGCCGCCGGCGGTGACCTCTTCCAGATACTGCGGCTGGCCCTGTTCGCGCAGGAACCTGGCGACGGCCTCCACCTCGCCGTCGGAGACGAAGGGCCCGTGCAGGCGGGTCACGCGGCCGCCGCCGGCCATGTAGAGCATGTCGCCCTGGCCCAGCAGCTGCTCGGCGCCTTGCTCGCCCAGGATGGTGCGGCTGTCGATCTTCGACGTGACCTGGAAGGAGATCCGGGTCGGGAAGTTGGCCTTGATGGTGCCGGTGATGACGTCCACCGACGGGCGCTGGGTGGCCATCACCAGGTGGATGCCGGCCGCCCGGGCCATCTGGGCCAGGCGTTGCACCGCGCCCTCGACGTCCTTGCCCGCCACCATCATCAGGTCGGCGACCTCGTCGATGATCACCACCAGATAGGGCATGGCCTCGGGATTGATCTTCTCGCTCTCGTAGATCGGGCGGCCGGCGTCGTCGAAGCCGGTCTGCACGGTCCGCTCGAAGTGCTCGCCCTTGGCGGCGGCCTCCCGGGCCCGGTCGTTATAGGAGGCGACATTGCGCACCCCGATCTTCGACATCCGCCGATAGCGGTCCTCCATCTCGCGCACGGTCCACTTCAGCGCGACGATGGCCTTCTTGGGATCGGTGACCACCGGCGCCAGCAGGTGCGGGATGCCGTCATAGACGGAAAGCTCCAGCATCTTCGGGTCGATCATGATGAACCGGCACTGCTCGGGCGGCAGGCGGTAGAGGATCGACAGGATCATGGCGTTGACCCCCACCGACTTGCCCGAGCCGGTGGTGCCGGCGATCAGCAGGTGGGGCATCTTCGACAGGTCGGCGATGTAGGGCTCGCCGCCGATGGTCTCGCCCAGGGCCATGGGCAGGGCCGAGTTCGACTTCTCGTATTCACTGCTGCCCAGCAGGTCGCGCAGATAGACGGTCTCGCGCCGCGCATTGGGCAGTTCGATGCCGATGGCGTTGCGGCCGGGCACCACGCTGACGCGGCAGGCGGCGACGGACATGGAGCGCGCGATGTCGTCCGACAGCGCCACGACCCGGGCCGATTTCACCCCGGCGGCCGGGACCAGCTCATAGAGGGTGACCACGGGACCGGGACGGATCTGGTCGATGGCGCCCTTGACCCCGAACTCGGCCAGCACGCTTTCCAGCAACTGGGCGTTCTGGCGCAGGGCGCCTTCGTCAAACTGGCTGGCGCGGGGCTTGGGCTTGGCCAGCATGGCCAGCTCGGGCAGGGCGAAGCCGCCGGTCTTTACGAAATCGAAGGCGCCCTGGGCCTCGCGCAGTTCGCGGCCGGACTCCTTGGGCCCGGCCTTGGGGATCTTCACCGCCACCGGGGCGGCGAAGGGCTCCAGGCCGACAGGCGCCGGCGGGGGTTCGGGATCGGGCAGGGGGGCCGCCTTGGGCGCGCCGGGCAGGGAAGCGGCGGGGATCCGCTCCTC
>NZ_JAOTJD010000065.1:0-15214 GCF_042714595.1 Phenylobacterium ferrooxidans
CAGGGCCAGCAGGTTGGTCTGGAAGGCGATCTCGTCGATGACGCCGATGATCTGGGAGATCTGGCGCGACGACCCCTCGATCTCGCCCATGGCCGCGACGGCCTCGCCCACCACCTCGCCGGAGCGCTGGGCCTCGGCGCGCGCGCTGGAGGCGGCGCCGGAGGCCTGCTTGGCGCCTGACGCGCTGCGCCGGACAGTGGCGGTGATCTGGTCGAGGGCGGCGGCCGTCTCCTCCAGGCTGGCGGCCTGCTGCTCGGTGCGGCGCGACAGGTCGTCGGACGCGCTGGCGATCTCGTCGGCGCCGACGCCGACGCTGCTGGTGGAGGCTGAGACCGCCGTCATGGTCTCCTGCAGGGTGGTCATGGCCGCGTTGAAGTCGGTGCGGACCTTCTCGAAGGCGGGGTCGATGGCGCGCGCGATCCGATAGGTGAGGTCGTTGTCGGCCAGTTTCGACAGGCCGCCGGCGATCTCGTCCACGGCCTGAACCCGTCCGGTGATGTCGGTGGCGAACTTGACCACCTTGAGGACCTTGCGGTCGGAGTCGAAGATCGGGTTGTAGGAGGCCTGAATCCAGACCTCGCGGCCGCCCTTGCCGATCCGCTTGAACTCGGCGGCCACGAACTCCCCGGCGTTCAGCCGCCGCCAGAAGTCATGATACTCCGCGCTCTGAGCGAACTGCGGCTCGACGAACATCCGGTGGTGGCGGCCCTTGATCTCGGCGAGATCGTAGCCGAGCGCCTTGAGGAAGTTATCGTTGGCGTCGAGGATGTCGCCATCGAGCGTGAACTCGATCATGGCCTGGGCGCGGGAGATGGCCTCGATCTTGCCCTCGAAATCGGCGTTTCGCAGCTTCTGGGCGGTGATGTCAGTGGCCACCTTCACGACCTTGACGACCGCGCCCCTGGCGTTCTTCACCGGGTTGTAGGAGGCCTGGATCCAGACCTCGCGACCGCCCTTGCCGATGCGGCGATATTCCCGGGAGTCGAACTCGCCACGGCCCAGCTTGGCCCAGAAGGCGGCGTAGTCGGGGCCGCGCGCCTCTTCAGGATCGACGAACAGGCTGTGGTGGCGGCCCTTGATCTCCGAGAGGCTGTAGCCCAGCGCGGCGCAGAAGTTCTCATTGGCCGAGAGGATCGCGCCCTTGGGATCGAAGTCGATGATGGCGAGGGATCGCCCCAGGGCCTCGAGGGTCGCGGCCGCGTTCCCGCCAGATCCCGCATGGATGCCGAACATGATCTTCTCCCTCAACCTCGCCAAGCCAATCACTTGTGAACCGCAAGCATGCCTGGAAGCCGAAGGGGCCTTGAAAGGCATCCGATGCGATCGTTAGTGTCTTAAGGATGTCGTAGTGAAAGATGTCTGAGTTCCGGGAGCGCTGCGCTATCCCAATAGTGCAAGTCTATACCCGAAACGGGTATGATCTGCAGTTTTGGACTCTCCAAAACTCAATCCTGGGTGTCAATATTGCCTGATCAAGAGTTGTCGTCGCCAGACGGCCCCCCGGGGTCCCTCCGATCTCATGGGCCGGGCGGGGTGGTCCCCTTCGCATCGCGCCCCTTCATCCGGGCGACCGATCCGGGCGAGATGGCCGAAGCGCTCTGGCGCAACTACAGGGTGGGTTCGGCGCGTTTCGAGGACACCGAGGCCCCGTTCCTGGCGCTGGCCAACGGCGTGCGGCTGGAGGGCGTGCGGTTTCACTATTGCCGCTACGACACGCCGGCGCAGATCAGCTTTGTCGCGATGGGGGGCTATCGGCAGGTCTTCGTCCTGTCCGGGTCGAGCGAGTTCACGCTCGGCGGGACCAAGATGGCGCTTGGGCCTGAGTCGACCGGACTGATTCCGCCTGGTTCGGACTTCGATGCGGCCTACAGCCAGGGCTACGCCCACATCATCGCCGAGTTCGACGAGGGCGCCCTGGTCCGCAAGGCCGAGAGGCTGACGGGACGGGACTTCGCGGGTCTTCCCGATCTTCCCCTGGGCCGCGCCCTGCCGGCCGGGCGCTTCTGGAAGACCCGGGGGCTGGTGGACAACCTGGCCGACCAGTTCGCCAACGGCGCCGACGAGGCGGCCCTGCCGATCACCGAGCTGGCCCAGGCCCTGGCGAGCGCCTTCCTGATCGATCACCTCGAGGGCCATCCGGGGCTGCCCAGCCTGAGCGCCAAGGCGGCAGGCCGGCCGGCGGCTGACCTGCTGGAGGACTATATCCGTGAGAACTGGAGCCGGCCGCTGACCGTGGAGGAGATCGCCGCGGCCTGCGGTGTCAGCGTGCGCAGCGTCTTCGCCCGCTTCCGGGAGACGCTGGGAACCTCGCCCATGGCCTATCTGAGGACGCTGCGCCTGGATGAGGCGCGCAGGCGCTTGCGGGAGGGCGAGCCGGGGGTCGCGGTCATGGATGTCGCCCTGGCCTGCGGATTCGCCAGCTTCGGACATTTCGCCCAACGCTATCGGGACCGTTTCGGCGAACTGCCCTCCGAGACCGCGACCCGGTCGCGATAGCCGCCCGCCGCAAATGGAAACGGCCGCTTCCGGTGGGAAGCGGCCGTTATGGTGGAGCTTAGCGGAGTCGAACCGCTGACCTCTTGCATGCCATGCAAGCGCTCTACCAGCTGAGCTAAAGCCCCGAGGTCTCGGGTTTCTCCGGGGGCGGACTGGAAGGCCCTCCCCGAAGAGGCGCGGAACCTAGTCTGACAGTTCGCGGCGATCAAGCCCGCCTGCAAGGAAATTTGCAGGCGGCTTGTCGCAGCAAAAAGTTAGCGGTCCTCGACGTCGCCCTCGCCGGGCAGACCCTCGATTTCGGTGTCGTCGAAGTCGTCTTCGTCGTCTTCTTCCAGGAAGGGCACGTCGTCGGTGTCCTCCTCGAGGTCTTCCTCGTCCTCGGAGAAGCCGGCGAGCTCGTCCTCGGGCGTGGCGCCCGGTTCGGCGTCGTCGTCATCGTCGTCGCCGGGGATGATCGGAGCGTCGACCACTTCGTCGAGTTCCGGGGTGACGACCTCTTCTTCTTCCTCGTCGTCGTCGGCCTCCGACTTGCCGCGCACCTGGGCTTCGCCCTCGTCCTCGACCTCATGGTCGGTGGGGGCGACGCGAGAGCGGCTACGGCGGCTGCGGACAGCCTCGTCGGGGTCGAACTCGGTGGCGCATTTCGGGCAGTGGGCGGGACGACGGGTAAGGTCGTAGAACTTCGCTTGGCAGTTCGGACAGATCTGCTTTGCGCCCAGTTCGGGATTGGCCAAGGGCTAAGCCTCTAAGGGTTCGAATGAAGCCGGGTCCCTTGCCACGGGCTGGCGCCGCTGTCAAAAGCAAACCCCCTCGTGACAACAGCAAGGCCTTAAGGAGGCTTGGCATTCCCATGACGTCGGCAGGACTGACCGCGAAACGCGGCGGCCCGCTGCGGGGCCGCGTGCGCGCCCCGGGCGACAAGTCGATCTCCCATCGCGCGCTCATCTTCGGGGCGCTGGCGACGGGGGCGACGCAGATCGAGGGGCTACTCGAAGGCGACGATGTGCTGCGCACGGCCCAGGCCATGCGGGCGTTCGGCGCGACCGTGACCCATCTGGGACCCGGCGCCTGGCGGGTGGAGGGCAAGGGCGGGTTCGCCGAGCCCGACGACGTGATCGACTGCGGCAACGCCGGCACCGGGGTGCGGCTGATCATGGGGGCGGCGGCGGGGTTCCCGATCAGCGCCACCTTCACCGGCGACGCCTCCCTGCGCGGGCGGCCGATGAACCGGGTGATGAAGCCCTTGAAGGACATGGGGGCGACGTTTGCGGGGCGCAGCGGCGGGCGGCTGCCCCTGACCCTGCAGGGCGGGAGCCTCAAGCGCATCGACTACCGGCTGCCCGAGCCCTCGGCCCAGGTGAAGTCGGCGGTGCTGCTGGCGGGGCTGCATGCGCAGGGCGGGGCTGGCGTCATCGAGCCTGAAGCCACGCGCGACCACACTGAGCGAATGCTGCGGGCCTTCGGGGCGACGATCCATATCGAGGACCGCGGCGGCGAGCGCCATATCGACCTGGCCGGCGGCCAGAAGCTGACAGGGACCAGGATCATCGTGCCGGGGGATCCGTCCTCGGCGGCCTTCCCCCTGGTGGCGGCCCTGATCACCCCGGGGTCGGAGGTGACGGTGGAGGGCGTGCTGCTCAACAGCCTGCGCACCGGCCTGTTCACCACCCTGCAGGAGATGGGGGCGGACCTGACCGTCTCGAACCTGCGCGACGCCGGAGGCGAGCAGGTGGGCGACGTCACGGCGCGCCATTCCGCCATGCGCGGCGTCGACGTGCCGCCCGAGCGGGCGCCCTCGATGATCGACGAATATCCGATCCTGGCGGTGGCCGCGGCCTTCGCCGACGGCCCCACCCACATGCGCGGCATCGGCGAGATGCGGGTCAAGGAGAGCGACCGCATCGCCCTGATGGCGGCCGGGCTCTCGGCCTGCGGCATCGGGGTCGAGGAGGAGCCCGAGGGCCTGATCGTTGTGGGGGCCGCGCGCGGCAACCATCCGGCGGCGGGCGGCGCCAGCGTGGTCACCAAGGGCGACCACCGGATCGCCATGTCGCACCTGGTGATGGGCCTGGCCTCGGACGACGCGGTCAGCGTCGATGAGCCCGGCATGATCGCCACCAGCTTCCCGGGGTTCGTGGAGATGATGCGCGGCCTGGGCGGGGAGCTGGCGTGAAGCCACCGTTCATCATCACCGTCGACGGGCCCGCGGCCTCGGGGAAGGGGACGATCGCCAATCGGCTGGGGGCGCTCTATGGCGTGCCGGTGCTGGATTCCGGGCTGCTGTACCGGGCGGTCGGCGTGCTGACCCGGCGGGCGGGCAAGGACCTGGACTCAGAGCAGGACGCGGGCGGCGTGGCCATGACCCTGACCGCCGCCATGCTGGACGATCCGGAGTTCCGCACCCGCGGCGCCGGCGAGTGCGCCAGCCGGGTGGCGGTGCATTCGGCGGTGCGCCTGGCCCTGCGCGAGCTGCAGCTGGCCTTCGCCCGCACGCCGCAGGGGGCGGTGCTGGACGGGCGTGACATGGGCACCGTGATCTGCCCCGAAGCGCCGGCCAAGCTCTATGTCACCGCCACGCCGGAGGTCCGGGCTGAGCGGCGCTGGAAGCAGCTGAAGGGGCAGGGGGAAGAGGTCAGCCTGGCCGATGTCCTGGAGGACATCCGCCGGCGCGACGAACGCGACGGGAGCCGGGCCGACAGCCCCATGGTGGCCGCCGCCGACGCCGTCTTGCTGGACACCACCGAAATGACTATAGAGCAGGCCACCGATGCGGCCCGCCGCACGGTCGAGGCGGCGCGAGCCCGGTGGGAAACTTCCTGACGGGCAATCCAAACGCGCCTTTCCCTCGATGGCTGCGGGCGATTTTCACCGCGCTGGGGTCCGCCCCGACGCCTTCGGTTTGCAACCCTTAACCCGACGCCGGGACTCCGAACGCGACGAGCGTGTCGGACCAGATCCGTTTCACGGACGGCGTCATCTGAAAGACGAAAGAATATTATGGCTGACGATATGAGCCTGTCCCCCTCCCGCGACGACTTCTCCGCCCTCCTGGACGAGTCCATGGGCGGCCGCGACTTCATGGAAGGCGTGGTGGTCAAGGGGATCGTGGTCGGGATCGAGAAGGATTTCGCGATCATCGACGTGGGTCTGAAGACCGAGGGCCGCGTGTCCCTGAAGGAATTCAACCAGGAAGGCGATGATCCCGCCCCCATCGTGGTCGGCTCCACCGTCGAGGTCTTCCTCGAGCGCGTCGAGAACGCCATGGGCGAAGCGGTCATCAGCCGCGACAAGGCCCGCCGCGAAGAGGCCTGGACCCGTCTGGAAGGCGTCTACGAGAAGAACGAACCGGTGATGGGCTCCATCGTCGGCCGCGTGAAGGGCGGCTTCACCGTCGACCTCGGCGGCGCCTCGGCCTTCCTGCCCGGCAGCCAGGTCGACATCCGCCCCGTGCGCGACGTCGGCCCGCTGATGGGCAAGGAACAGCCCTTTGCGATCCTCAAGATGGACCGTCCGCGCGGCAACATCGTCGTCTCGCGTCGCGCCATCCTGGAAGAAGCCCGCGCCGAACAGCGCACCGAGCTGGTCTCCCAGCTGCAGGAAGGCGAGATCCGCGAAGGCGTGGTCAAGAACATCACCGACTACGGCGCGTTCGTGGACCTGGGCGGCATCGACGGCCTGCTGCACGTCACCGACATGAGCTGGAAGCGCGTCAACCACCCGAGCCAGGTCCTGGCCGTGGGCGACACCGTCAAGGTGCAGATCGTCAAGATCAACCCCGACACCCAGCGCATCAGCCTGGGCATGAAGCAACTGCAGTCCGACCCCTGGGACGGCGTGGAAGCCAAGTATCCCGTGGGCGCGAAGTTCACCGGCCGGATCACCAACATCACCGACTACGGCGCCTTCGTGGAGCTGGAAGCCGGGGTCGAGGGCCTGGTCCACGTGTCCGAAATGTCCTGGACCAAGAAGAACGTCCACCCGGGCAAGATCGTCTCCACCAGCCAAGAGGTTGAGGTCGTGGTCCTGGACGTCGATCCGTCCAAGCGTCGCGTCTCGCTGGGCCTCAAGCAGGCCATGGACAATCCTTGGGACGCGTTCGTCGCCGCGCACCCGGTCGGTTCGACCGTGGAAGGCGAGGTCAAGAACGCCACCGAGTTTGGTCTGTTCATCGGCCTGGAGAACGACATCGACGGCATGGTCCACCTTTCGGACCTCGACTGGACGGCGTCGGGCGAAGAAGCCATCGCCAAGTATCACAAGGGCGAAATGGTCAAGGCCCGGGTGCTGGACGTCGACGTCGAGAAGGAACGTATCTCGCTCGGCATCAAGCAACTGGCCGGCGATCCCATGGTGGGCGACTTCTTCCGCAAGGGTCAGACCATCACCGTCACGGTGACGGAAGTCACCACCGGCGGCATCGAGGTTCGCTTCGGTGAGGACGACGCCCCGATGAGCGCCTTCGTGCGCAAGTCCGACCTGAGCCGCGACCGCGCCGACCAGCGCCCGGAACGCTTCGCCGTGGGTGACCGCGTCGACGCCCAGGTGACCAATGTCGACAAGGCCGCCCGCAAGGTCGGTCTGTCGATCAAGGCCCTGGAAATGGCCGAGGAAAAGGAAGCCATCGAGCAGTTCGGCTCGTCGGACTCCGGCGCCTCGCTGGGCGACATCCTGGGCGCGGCCCTGCGCGAGAAGGCCAAGAACGACTAATCGTTCGAGCCTCTCGCAGATGTTCTAGGGAGCGGCGGATCGGGAAACCGGTCCGCCGTTTTCTTTTTCGCGAACCGCACTATCCTGAGTTGACCGCGCGGCCTATGCCTGCGTCGGGTGCTCGACGCAGATCGGCATTTCGCCAGCCAACCCTTTCCCGGCCCCGATTTGGGACAAGTGAGCCCAAGCTTTTGGCGCTGATTGTCATCACTGGGCCGTAAACCCTTTTCCTGCCTTGAACATCCTCAGGGACTCGACCATGTTCCGCAGCCGAAAGACCGGAAGAAGGCATGATCAAGTCTGAGCTGATCGCCAAGCTCGCTGAGGAAAACCCGCACCTCACCCAGCGCGATATCGAGCGCGTGGTGGGAGTGGTCCTTGAGCGCATGATCCAGGCCCTGGAGAACGGCGGCCGGGTGGAGCTGCGTGGCTTCGGCGCGCTGTCTGTTCGCTCGCGCGACGCCCGGGCCGGCCGCAATCCGCGCACCGGCGAGGCTGTCGAGGTCCGCGCCAAGCACGTGCCCTTCTTCAAGAGCGGCAAGGAACTGCGCGAGCGGCTCAACGCCGACGAATAACGTCCGATGAGCATCTTCTCCGAATTCCGCGAGTTCGTCGCCCGCGGCAATGTGATCGACCTGGCCGTCGGCGTGATCGTCGGAGCGGCCTTCAATGACATCGTCAAGAGCCTGGTGGACCAGGTGGTGATGCCGCCCATCGGCCTGCTGCTGAGCGGGGTCGACTTTTCCGACCTGCAACTGGTGCTCAAGCCGGACAACCCCATCACCAAGGCCAACGAACTGGTGGCCATCCAGTACGGCGCCTTCTTCAACACCATGATCAAGTTCGTGATCGTGGCCTGGGTGGTGTTCCTGATCGTCAAGGCGGTGAACGCCGTGCGGCGCCGCGACGCCCAGACGCCGCCGGCCGAAAAACCCGCGCCGCCGCCGCAGGAGGCCCTGCTGGCCGAGATCCGCGACCTGCTGAAGAACCAGGCCAAGTCTTGAATTCGAGGGCGCGATAGCCCTTATCGGCTCCATGACCGTGCCCACCAAGATCTGCGGACTTTCCACGCCCGAAACGGTGAGCGCCGCCGTGGCCGGTGGGGTGAGCCACATCGGCTTCATGTTCTTCGACAAGAGCCCCCGCAACATCACCCCCGACGCCGCCGAGCGGCTGACGGCCGAGGCCCGCGCCCGCAATGTGAAGATCGTGGCGGTGACCGTCGATCCGGATGACGAACTGGTCGACCGCCTGGCCGCGATCCTCAAGCCCGACCTGTTCCAGCTGCACGGCGCCGAGACCCCGGCGCGGGCGCGGGCCGTGGCCGCGCGCACCGGAGCCGGGATCATCAAGGCCCTGTCGATCTCCAACGCCCACGATCTTTCGGCCGCCAAGGCCTATGAGGCGGCGGCCGACCATCTGATGTTCGACGCCAAGGCGCCGCAGGATTCCGAGCTGCCCGGCGGCAACGGCGCGCGGTTCGACTGGACCCTGATGATGGGCCACCGCTTCCAGCGGCCCTGGTTCCTGGCCGGCGGACTGGATCCCTGGAACGTCGTCGACGCCGTGCGGCTGTCGGGCGCGCCCATGGTGGACGTTTCCTCTGGCGTGGAGCGCGGTCCCGGCCTAAAGGACCCGGCCTTGATCACGGCGTTTCTTGAAGCCGTACGCCGCGCCTGAACGTATTGCCTGAGCCCCGATCCCGAGCCGAGTGATAGTGACGTGAACGCGCCCACCGCCAAGCCCAACGACTATGCCGCCTATCCCGACGCCAATGGGCGGTTCGGGGACTATGGCGGACGTTATGTCCCCGAAACCCTGATGCCGCTGGTCCATGAGCTGGACGCCGCCTATTCGGCGGCCAAGGCCGATCCGGCCTTCCAGGCGGAACTGTCGGGTCTGCTGACCCACTATGTGGGGCGGCCCAGCCCGCTCTATCTCGCCGAGCGGCTGACCGCGCATTTCGGCGGCGCCAAGATTTATCTGAAGCGCGAGGAGCTGAACCACACCGGCTCCCACAAGATCAACAACTGCATCGGCCAGATCCTGTTGGCGCGGCGCATGGGCAAGACCCGGATCATCGCCGAGACCGGCGCCGGCCAGCACGGCGTGGCCTCGGCCACGGTCTGCGCCAAGTACGGCCTGCCCTGCGTGGTCTATATGGGCGCCGTCGACGTGGAGCGGCAGAAGCCCAACGTCTTCCGGATGAACCTGCTGGGCGCCCGGGTGGAGGCTGTGACCTCCGGCTCGGCGACCCTGAAGGACGCCATGAACGAGGCCCTGCGCGACTGGGTCACCAACGTCCACGACACCTATTACCTGATCGGCACCGCGGCCGGCATGCATCCCTATCCGGCCATGGTCCGCGACTTCCAGTCGGTGATCGGTCGCGAGACCAAGGCTCAGGTCCTGGAGGCCGAGGGCCGCCTGCCCGACGCCGTCGTCGCCTGCGTCGGCGGCGGCTCCAACGCCATCGGCATGTTCCACCCCTTCCTCAACGACGAGAGCGTCAAGCTGATCGGCGTCGAGGCGGCGGGCGAGGGCATGGAGACCGGCCGCCACGCCGCGGCCATCAATGGCGGCCGACCGGGCGTCCTGCACGGCAACATGACCTATCTGCTGCAGGACCCGGAGGGTCAGATCACCGAGGCCCACTCCATCTCGGCCGGCCTCGACTATCCGGGCATCGGGCCCGAGCATTCCTGGCTGCACGACGTGGGGCGCGCCACCTACCTCACCGCCACCGATCTGGAGAGCCTGGAGGCGTTCAAGCTGCTGGCTGAGCTCGAGGGCATCCTGCCGGCCATCGAGAGCGCGCATGCCATCGCCCGGCTAGGCGACGTGGCCCGCGACGTCGGCAAGGACGGGATCGTGGTGCTGAACCTGTCGGGCCGTGGCGACAAGGACGTGGCCACCGTCGCCGCCCACCTGGGGATGGCGATTTGACCAAGGCTCGCATCGACGCGCGTTTCGCCGCGCTGAAGGCGGAGAACCGCGCCGCCTTCGTGGCCTACGTCATGGCCGGGGATCCCGACTATGACCGTGGCCTGGAGATTCTGAAGGGCCTGCCGGCCGCCGGCGCCGACCTGATCGAGGTGGGCTTCCCCTTCTCCGATCCGATGGCCGAGGGGCCGCCGATCCAGCGGGCCGCCCAGCGCGCGCTTGCGAGCGGCATGACGCTGAACAAGACCCTGGCCATGATCGCCGAGTTCCGGAAGGACGATCAGACGACGCCGATCATCCTGATGGGCTACGCCAATCCCCTGGTGAACCGCGGCTTTGTCGCCTTCGCCCAGGACGCGGCCGCCGCCGGCGCGGACGGCCTGATCGTGGTGGATATCCCGCCCGAGGAGGCCGACCCCCTGGCCGACGCCCTGGACGCCGAGGGGCTGTCCCTGCTGCTGCTGTCCACCCCCACCAGCGACGACGCCCGCCTCAAGGTGATTGCGCGGCGGACCTCGGGCTTCGCCTATTACGTCTCCGTGGCGGGCGTGACCGGAGTGAAGGAGGCCGATGCGGCCACCGTGGCGCCCCACGTGGCCCGGGTGCGGGCCGCCGGCGGCCTGCCGGTCTGCGTGGGCTTTGGCATCAAGACGCCGGAGCGCGCCGAGGCGGTGGCGCGGGTGGCCGATGGCGTGGTGGTGGGCTCGGCCCTGGTGGAGGAGATCGCCGCAAGCCTGGCGATGAACGAAACCGTGACCACGCGGGTTCTTTCCAAAGTGGAATCCTTGGCTAAGGCTGTGCGCTTGGCGCGAGTCGCAAGCCCGACGGTGTAGTTCACATGGCGATGGCTGAGCACAAGAACGACAAGTCCCAGAAGCCGCCGAGCGTGCCCACGCCCCGTGAGCGGGGCGGGTGGCTGGCCAAGATCGCGCCGGGCGTCCGCAACCTGGTGGCCAAGCGCGAGACCCCGGAGAATCTCTGGGTCAAATGCCCCGACACCGGCGAGATGATCTATCGCTCGGACCTGGAGGCGGCCCTGTGGGTCACCCCGTCCGGCAACCACATGCGGATCGGCGCCAAGCAGCGCCTGGGCTACACCTTCGACGAGGGTGTCTATGAGCGGATCGCCTCGCCCACCGTGGTGGAAGACCCGCTGAAGTTCCCCGACGACCGCTCCTATCCCGACCGCCTGAAGTCGGCCCGCAAGACCACCGGCGAGCAGGACGCCATGGTCATCGCCTTCGGCGCCATCAAGGGCCAGGACTGCGTGGTGGTGGTGCAGGACTTCGCCTTCATGGGCGGGTCGCTCGGCATGGCTGCGGGCGAGGCCTTCATCAAGGCCGCCCAGGAAGCCGTGCGCCGCCAGGTTCCCTTCGTGATCTTCACCGCCTCGGGCGGCGCCCGGATGCAGGAGGGGACCCTGTCCCTGATGCAGCTGGCCCGCACCACGGTGGCGGTCAACGAGGTCAAGGAAGCCGGCCTGCCCTATATCGTGGTGATGACCGACCCCACCAGCGGCGGGGTGACCGCCTCCTACGCCATGCTGGGCGACATCCACCTGGCCGAGCCGAACGCCATGATCGCCTTCGCCGGCCGCCGGGTGATCGAGCAGTCGATCCGCGAAACCCTGCCTCCGGGCTTCCAGCGCGCCGAGTTCCTGGTTGAGCGCGGCATGGTGGACCGGGTGGTGACCCGCAGCGAGATGACCACCGTGCTCGGCTCGCTCCTGACGACCCTCATGATGGGACGAAACGCTTCAAAAGCCGCCTGATCCCTCGCCTCCGCCTGATCCCGTTCAGCCCTCTCCAGGCCACGCCCCATGTATGATGAGATCCGCGCCTTCGACGCGATGATCGCGCGGCTGCGCGAGGAATTCCCGTCCCTGATCGACCTGTCCACCGGGCGGGTGCTGCGCCTGCTGGAGGCCATGGGAAGGCCGCAGGACAAACTGCCGCCGGTGATCCACGTTGCCGGCACCAACGGCAAGGGCTCCACCACCGCCTATCTGCGCGCCATCGCCGAGGCGGCGGGGTTGAAGGTGCATGTGCTGACCTCGCCGCACCTGGTGCGGTTCGCCGAGCGCATCCGCATCGCGGGCGAGCTGATCGGCGAGCAGCGGCTGCGCGAGCTGATCGACACCTCCATCGCCGAGAACGACGGCGGCGAGATCAGCTTCAACGAGATCATGTCGGCCATGACGCTGAAGGCCTTCGCCCAGACGCCCGCCGACCTCTGCGTGATCGAGGTGGGGCTGGGGGGGCGGTTCGACTGCACCAATGTCTTCGACGCGCCGGCGGTCTGTATCATCACCCCGGTGGACTACGACCACCTGGAGATGCTGGGGCCCGAGCTGACCAAGATCGCCTGGGAGAAGGCCGGCATCATCAAGCAGGGCCGCCCGGTGATCGTGGCGCGCCAGATCGAGGAAGCCTTCGAGGTCATCGAGCGAGAGGCCGAGGGCCTGTCGGCGCCGATGCTGGCCATGGGCCGCGACATCGACGCCTGGGAAGAGAACGGCCGCATGCTGATCCAGACGCCGGACCGCCTGCTCGACCTGCCGCTGCCGGGGCTCTACGGCCCGCACCAGGTTGGCAATGCGGCCCTGGCCGTCATGGCCCTGCTGACCTGGGGCGACCCGCGCATCGACGAGGCGGCCCTGGCCAAGGGGGTGGCGGGCGCGGTGTGGCCGGCGCGGTTCCAGCGGCTGACGGCCGGGCCGCTGGGCGCGGCGGCGGTGGCGCGCGGCGCCGACCTGTGGCTGGACGGGGCGCACAATCCCCACGGCGGGCGGGCGCTCGCCGAGACCGTGGACCGCCTGGCCCGCGACGGGCGTCCGGTGACCCTGGTGGTGGCCCAGTATGCGCGCAAGGACTCGGTGGGCTTCTTCGAGCCGCTGCAGCGGCTCGGCGCGCGGGTGATCGCCACGACGTTTGAGTCGACCACGGCGCTCTCGCCGGAGGACCTGGCGGCAGCGGCCGTGACGGCCGGATTGACCGCCGAGACCGCGCCGGACGTGACGACGGCCACCACCATGGCCCTGGCGGTGGATGGCCCGGCCCCTCACGTGATCATCTGCGGCGGCCTGCACTTCGCCGGCGAGGTCCTGGCGCTGAGCCCCGACACCTGGCCGACCTGAGACTTTGCTCCGCTGCGCAGCGGGGTAGGAAAGCGCACTTGCACATCTCCGCTTTCTCGTTCTAGTTTTGTTCTTCAACGAGAGAGCCATCATGCCCGCTGTCCTGAACCGTGCTCGAGACTTCCTGCTGCGCAATGGCCGGCTGCTGGAGCGGCGGCTGTTTGAGCATCATTTCGAGGGGGCCTCGGCCGAGCCGGTGGTGCGGGCGCTGGCCGCCTATCAGGGGCGCGACGGCGGCTTTGGCTCGGCCCTGGAGCCGGACAAGCGCGATCCGGCGAGCCAGCCGGTGGACGTGCAGATCGCCTTCGAGATCCTCGACGAGGTCGACGCCTTCGATCCGCTGACGGCGGGCCGCGCCTGCGACTGGCTGGCCAGCATCGCCACGCCGGAGGGCGGCCTGCCCTTCGCCCTGCCCAGCGTGAACGCCGCGCCGCACGCGATCTGGTGGAAGGTTGAGGGGGAGCAGCCACCGGCCGACATCAATCCGACCGCGGCCATTGTGGGCCTGCTGCGCAAGCACGGGATAGAACACCCATGGGTGGCCAGGGGCGAGGCCTATTGCTGGTCGGTGGTGGAGGGCTCGGAGACGGACAAGTTCCACGACCTGATGCCGATGATCTGTTTCCTGGAGCACACAGGCGACCGGCCGCGCGCGCAGGCCGCGCTGGCGGTTCTGGCGCAGCGCATCCCGGGCCTGGTGGAATTGGACGCAGGCGCCGTGGGCTATGTGAAGAAGCCGCTGGACTGGGCGCCGAGCCCCTCCAGCTTCTGCCACAGCCTGTTCTCCAAGGAGGTGCTGGGCCATCACCTGGCGGCGCTGGAGGCGCGTCAGACCGACGACGGCGGCTGGCCGATCAGCTGGGAGACGGTGGGGCCGGGACCGCAGCTGGAGTATCGCGGCGTGATGACGGTGGCGGCGCTGAAGACGCTGAAGGCCTACGGGGCCTTATAGGGTCCTTCTCCCGCAAGGGGAGAAGGCCACGTCAGTTCAGATCCCGGCTTCGTTGAGCCACTCGACGATCTTCTGCTTGGGCATGGCGCCCACCTTCATCGAGGCCATCTGGCCGTCCTTGAAGAGCATCATCGTGGGAATGCCGCGCACGCCGTAGCGCGAGGGGGTGGTGGGGCTTTCCTCGATGTTGAGCTTGGCCACGGTGACCTGGGCGCCCAGCTCGGCGGCGATCTGCTCGAGCGCCGGGGCGATCTGCTTGCAGGGGCCGCACCACTCGGCCCAGAAATCGACCAGCACGGGCTTGCTGGACTGCAGGACGTCCTTTTCAAAGGACTCGTCGGTGACCGCTACGGTGCTCATCAAAAGCTCCTTAAATACCTGCGGCCTCAACGTATGAGCCGCGATGTTCGATCCGCCACATAGGCGGCGTCTGTCCTGGTATCAACCTGCGCGGCCAAGCTCGGCAAGGGTTTGGCTGATAAGTATTTCTGGGACCGCCATCAGCTTGGGCCCGTCGGTCCATACCAGGGCGGCCTCAATCGCGCGCCCCGGGAAGACTTCGGCCAGGACCGCGGCATAGATCGCCATCTGCCGCAGATAGGCCGGGTCGGCGTCCTCGATGCGGTCGGGGGAGGGACGGTTGGTCTTGAAATCGGCCACCAGCACCCGGTCAGCCAGCACCACGAGCCGGTCGATTCGCCCCGAGATGGCCAGGCCGGCGGGCAGTCTCGACGCGGTTCCGGCCAGGGCCACCTCGGCGCGGCTGCCCGGGCCGAACACCTCGGCGAAGCGGGGATCGTTCAGCACGCCCAGGGCCGCGCTGGTCATCTCGGCGCGCTGCGCGTCGGTGAGGTCGCGCTCCCGGGCCAGCAGGCGCAGGGCCGCGGCGGGGCGGGCCTCGAGCGCCAGGTCGGGCAGGATCTGCAGCAGGCGGTGGATCAGGTCGCCGCGCCGGAAGCGGCCGAGGCCCGCGACCACCG
>NZ_JAOTJD010000066.1:0-14598 GCF_042714595.1 Phenylobacterium ferrooxidans
GGCGCGTGGCTGGAAGGCTGCGCGCCAACCGCTGGTCCCGGCCATGCGGCATAATCTGGACCCCGGCATTATGGACGGCCTCGTGGGCGAAAGTCGCCTGATAGTCATCGACCGTGTCGAACGCCTCCGGGGCCGGCAGGCAGATGACGTCGCGGGCGCGGTTGTAGCAGGCCACACCGCCGCCGAGTTCGATCTTGGCGGGGATCGCGTCCAGCAACGCGCTGCGCGCCGCGGCCCGAACGGCGGAATCGATCTTCGGAGCCCGAAGGTAGGGCTCGGGGCAATCTGTCAGCTGCTCGGCGTTAAAAACCGCGTAGGCCTTCAGGTAACGCAGCACCCTCGGATCGTCCTCGGACGCCCCGGGCGACGCGGCCTCACCGCCGTCGAGAACTCGTGTTTTGTAGAGGATCGCGGGCGAACTCTTGGCCCCCTTCATGACCGGCGCCCCGATGCCAAGCGCCTGACGGAAGGTGAACCAGTAGGGCGAGGCATAGCCGCCCACGGCCCCCGCGAACGACAGCAGCCAGGCATTGCTGCCGGTGAAGGGCTGGCCGTCAGAGCGCAGCGGCAGGCTGGGATCGGCGCAGGCGACCCACGCCTGCCTCCAGGGCGGAACACCGCGTTCGATGCGCGCGATGAGATCGGCCATCATCGGCTCAAGGGGATTGGTCATGGGATCCTCGGGGGTTTTTGCGCCGGGCCTTTTCCCGGATCGCTCAACCCTTTCGGTCCCTGCCTTTGTCCTTTCCCGGCGCAGCCGGCCGGGGCCCTCGGTGCATGGCGCTGGAGGGCCGTGAGCGCCAACGCCCACGGCCCTCGTCACTCAGGCGGCGGCCGGGAGCAGCGTCTGCGGCGGCCACTTCGCCAGCAGCGCCGACAACACCTGCGGCTTCTCCACCGGCACGAAGACGCGCGGCGTGTAGTTGATGATCTCGACGAAACAGCCGAGCAGCGTGAAGGCCGAGCGGTCTGCGGCGGCCCCCACCACCTCGATCCGATGACGATCCATCACCTTGGCGCGTCTCAGCCAAAACCCGCCGGTCAGCATGATCGAGGTGTTTTCAGTCAGGACCAGATGGGCGGCGTTCGGGCCTTCGCCGACCACGCTGGCCACGTCGCTCAGGCCCAGCGCGATCTTCAGGCCCGGGACCTGCCCGGCGTCGAGCACCCGGCCCAGCCAGCGGCGACCGTCAGGCGCCTTGAGGCGCCGCACCGAGGCCTGCTTGGCCGGCAGGCTCTCCCAGACCGGCAGGAGGAGGCCGGTCACCAGCACCAGCTCGCGCGTGATCCAGGGATCGGCCGCGGCGATCTCGGCGTCCCAGGCGGCCTGCCAGATCGGTTCGGGCACGATCTCCCAAGCCGATTCCGCATAGACCTTGAGGGGCGAGACGCCGCGCTTCTCCGGCCGGATGATCCGCACCGCCGGCACCAGGCGGTCGTCGTCGTCCGTCGTGGTCAGGCCCTTCACCGCCAGGCCGGCCCGCCCCGAGCGGGCGTTGACCACATACTCCAGAGCCTCGGGGTTCAACCCGTGCAGCGCCTCGCCGGCACCGGTCAGCACCCGCCGTGTGCGGACCTCAAAGGTCATGATCTTGGTCTGCGCGCCGGTCAGGGTGTCGGTGCGGATCACTTCCTCCGACTTGATCGCCAGATCGTCGGCGACGATGTCCTCCATCCCCCGGTCGAGGGCGCCGGAGGCCGAAGCCCGTTCGAGGATGCTGGCCAGGATCTCGTCGAAGGCGGTGAAGAGACCGTTCTGGTCCTCGATCCGCAGCGCCAGCAGGCGATTGAGGAAGGTGTTCATCGTCGGCATGTCGTCAGACTTCTTGAGATTGCCGTTGGTATCCAGCAGCTTCAGCCCGGTCTTGGTCTCGAACGTCTCGCGGCTCATGGCCTCGACCGACCCGAAATGCAGGGCCACGAAGAAGGCCTGCAGAGCGCGGTGCGCCCACGGGCTTTCCAGGTTGTCCTCTGGCCGAAACAGCCCATTGCCCGCCGATCGGCGCTCACCACGGGTCAGGGCGCCCAGACTGTCGAGCCGCCGGGCGATGGTGCTGAGGAACCGCTTCTCGCCGTGGATGTCGGTTGTCACCGGTCGGAACAGCGGCGCGTGGGCCTGATTGGTCCGGTGCGAGCGACCAAGGCCCTGGATGGCGCCGTCCGCGCGCCAGCCGGGTTCGACCAGGTAGTGGGCCCGCCGCTGCTGGTTCGCCGCGCCGAGATCGGCATGGTAGCTGCGCCCGGTGCCGCCGGCGTCGGAGAACACCAGCACCCGCTTCTTGCCGGACATGAAGGCGTCGGTCTCGGCCTTGGCCGCCGAGGCGCCGCGACGCTCGACGACACGCCGGCCGCCGCGCAGCACGACCCGGCGAGCCCGGCCGGTGATCTCGGCCACGGCGTCGGTTCCCAGCGTGTCGAGGACCGCGTCCAGCACGCCGCAAACGGCCGGCAGACACGCGAGGTGGGTGACGAGCTCTTCGCGCAGCCGCAGCGCCTCCTGGCTGGCGACCGGCACGCCATCGACCATGACCGGGATCATGGTGACATTGCCTTCCTCGTCCTCGATCGCCTGCATGGCGGTGACCGGGAAGGCTCCCATTAGATAGTCGAGAACCTGGTCCTTCGGCGTCATGTCGATGGTCAGGTTGTTCCACTCCTCCGGCGGAATCTCGGCCAGCCGGCGCTCCATCACCGCCTCGTTGGTCGAGACGATCTGCACCACGGAAGAGCGGCCCTGCGCCAGATCGGTCCTGATCGCCGCAATCAGGGTCGGGGCCTTGAGGCCCGCCAGCAGGTGCCCGAAGAACCGCAGCTTCGCGCCCTCGAAGGCCGAGAGCACCGCTGAGGCCGCCTGACCATTGGTCGCCTTGCCTTCCTCGGTGAGGCCAACCGCCTCCAGGGCCGCCCGCAGGTTCTGATGGATCAGCTGGTAGGCATCGGCCCAGGCGTTCCAGATCTCGATGTCCTGCGCAGCGAGCGGGTGGCGCAGCGCCTCGTATTCGACGCCGTCGAAGGACAGGGAGCGGGCGATGTAGAGCCCGAGCGCCTTCAGCTCGCGCGCGATCAGCTCCATGACCGCCACGCCGCCCTTCTCAACGGCTTCCATGAAGGCGTCGCGGGTGTTGAACGGCGCCTCCGGCCCGCCCCAGAGCCCAAGGCGCGCGGCATAGGCGAGGTTCTCCGGCGTCGTCGCGCCGGTCGCCGAAACGTAGAGGATCCGGGCGCCGGGCAGACGGTTCTGCAACGCCAGGCCGGCCATGCCCTGTTGCGAGGCCTTCTTCGGCCCGCGCGAGCCCTTGCCGCCGCCGGCGGCGTTGGCCATCGCGTGCGCTTCGTCGAAGACGATCACGCCGTCGAAGTCAGCACCCAGCCAGCTGACGATCTGATCGAGCCGAGACGCGCGATCTCCCCGGGCCGGCTGACGCAAGGTCGCGTAGGTGGTGAAGAGGATGCCGCGATCCAGGCGGATGGCGTCGGCCTGCTTCCAGGCGCTCTGCGGGGTGATGTCGGAACCGGCCCCGCCGATGGCGTTCCAATCGCGCCGGGCGTCCTCAAGCAGGGCGTCGTTCCGCGAGAACCAAACGGCCCGCACCCGGCCCTGGGCCATGTTGTCGGCGACGACCCCGGCGATCTGACGGCCCTTGCCGCAACCGGTGCCGTCGCCGAGGAAGAAGCCGCGCCGAAACTGCACCGCGCCCTGGGTGCCCTCGGCCACCAGGTGGACCAGGTGGGCAGCCTCTCCCAGCACCCACGCGCCCGGCAGGCTGCTGGCATGAGCTTCGCCAGCATAGATGATGGTCTCCATCTGGGCGTCGGAGACCAGGCCCTGGTCGACGATCCCAGCCGGCAACACCGGGCGATAGCTCGGGGCGGGCGGAGAGACCGAGGCCATCGGCCCGGATTCCACGAGCGGGGAGGGGTGTGGTCGCGCCTGCGCCAGGTCGAGCCGCCCGAGCGCGTAGGCCTGGTAGAGGCCGACGTCGTGGCCTTCGCCAGACCAGTCCTTCACCGCGTAGGCGACCGGCGCCGTGGTCGACAGGAACCCCAGCCGTGACGAAGGTGTCGCCAGCGCCCGGGCCCGAGGCGTCAGGAAGGCGACGTTGGAGACGGCTCGGAACTGGCGAGGCTGAGCCGTGGGGCGAGGCGCGACCCCCGCCGCCAGACGGGCGGCGTCGGCCAGGGTCTCGCAAGACTGAACCGGGCAGGGAGAGGGGACGCTCCCTTTGGCGCGGTCGATCACCAGCAGCCCGGTCTCGACCGAGGTTCCATGCTTGGCGTAGGCCCGGTGCGGGAACACCAGCATCGCGATGAGGTGCCCACGGCGGCCCAGGGCCTGCATCGCGCCGGCGTCCTCGAAGAGCCGGGTCGGCACGATCGCCGAGAGCCTGCCGCCTTCGGCCAGGCAATCGAGCGCGGCGTGCAGATGGCCCTCCAGCTGCTGAAACGGCGGATTGGCGATGACGGCGTGGAAGCTGCCGGAACCCGGCAGGATGTCCTTCAGCAGGACCGCGTCATGGCGGGTGCGCGAGGCTCCCGGAAACAGCCCGTCAAGGATCTCGGCCCGACCCGGAGCCAGTTCGTTGAGGTCGAGCACCGCGCCGCACGCCTCGGCGACGATGGCGAGAAGGCCCGTACCGGCCGAAGGCTCAAGCACCCGGTCGCCGGGACGGATCTGGGCGGCGGCCACGGCCAGGGCGCCAAGCTCCGGCGGCGTGGAGAATTGATCGAGCGCCACCTGCTCTTCGCTGCGCCGCGTGTGGGTCAGGGTCAGCTCGGTGACGCTGGCCAGCAAGGCGACGATTTCGGCGGGCGCGTCCTCGAGCCGGCTGATCTGCGGCGCCAGGCGGCGCAGCTGCAACACCACGGCGGCTTCCATGGCGTCGTAGGCATCGCGCCAGCACCAGGCGCCGTCGGCGTCCGAGCCGCCGAAGGACATGGTCATCACCCCCGCCACCCGCTTTCGGTCGAGCGCCCGCGAGCGGTTGATATGGGGAACCATGGCCCGCGCGGCGGCCAGGATGTTGGCGGCCTTGTCAGCGGCGGAACCAGAAACCTGCGCCTGGGCGAAGAGCGGAAGGAAGGCGTTCATGGGGAAGCGTCCAGATCACCTGCGGCGGAGGGCTCCTCCCTCCAGTCCCGTCAGGCTCACCTGACGCCTCCCTCCCTCCATCCTTTTCCGGGCCCAGACAGCGAAAAGCCCCGCCGGCTGGCGCCGACGGGGCTCTGTGTTCAGGGCCGATGGTCAGCCGATCAGGCCGCCAGTTGTCCCTCCGAGGGCTGGGTCACTTCCAGGACCTCGGAAAGCTCTTCGTCAGCCGCCGGCTCCTCGGCATAGTCCTCCAGGGAAGCGTGGCTCTCCCAGGACAGGGCCGACGGCGCCCATTGCTGTTCTGCGGCGGCCTGGGCCACGAAGCAGACCAGCTCGTCCTTCCTCAGGGTCCGCGCCCGATCGTCCGATGCGTCCATCTCCTCAAGCAACGCCATCAGCTGCTTCTTGGAGTGAACCGCCAAGTAGCTGGCGTCCGGCGTCCAGTGGCTGGCGATGTCGGACCCGCAAAGTTCGGCGATCTCGGCCGCCTCCGCGCGGGCCGCGTGACGGATCGAGCTGGTGCGCGCTTCGCGGACATCGAGCGAGATGGCCACCAGCTCGGCCAGCAGCGCCATCTTCTCCCCGTGCGCCAAGCCCTCGATCCAGGCGATCGGCCGAAGGCCGGAGGTCTTGTAGGCCTCGCGACGCGCCTCAAGTCTGGCCCGCACCTCACCGTCGAGCGCCGGAATGGCCGGGGTTTGGCCACGGCGATAGCCGCTCGCCGAGACCGTCACCGCCGACGCCTCGGCCGAGGCCCCGCCGTGCAGCGCCAGATGCTTGAAGAGCTGGGCCAGCAGGGCGGTCAGCGCGACGCTGGGGTTGTCGGCCAGGTCGCGGATCAGGCCGCGCGTGGCGACATCGGTGCGGGTCTCGTGGAAGACGTGACTGGCGCCTTCCACATCGACGGCGGCCTTAGGAAACTCAACGTCGGGCCGGCCGCGTCCATAGCGTCCGTCGAGCCCCCCGCCGTCGCCAGTCTCCGCCTCCTCATCGGCCTCGTCCTGGGCGATCACCGGATTGGAGAAGAAGCTGGCGACGACGCCGACCTCGGCATCCGGAGACAGGATCACGGCCCCGATCGTGCCGCCTTCGAGCGAGGCGGCGGCGAGCTGCCGCTCGGCCTGCAGCAAAGCCAACAGTCCCTCCATCTCGTCGGCCGCCAGATCAGCGCCGGCCAGGGCTTCATGCGCCTCCCTGACAACCTGCTGGGCCTCCTTGTAGGCCCCGCGGGCGGTCTCGCTCATCCCCGCGACGTGGACGTAGGGCAGGTTGAAGAAGCCGTCGGGCGCGCGGTAGCCGCGGCTCTGGCCGATGAACACAAACAGGCCTTCGGCCTGCAGCGCGGTCACCAGCGCCTCCGTGCGCTGGCGCCAAAGCTCCGTCAGTGTGTCAGGGTCCAACAGAACGTCGGGAAGCTCGCCGAACAGATCGGATTCGACCCGGCCGCCGATCGCCGCGTAGCGCTGCGGCCCCACCAGGGCGAAGCGCGGATCGTTGACGTCAGTGCGGCCCCGCTCGACGCGGGCGGCAAGCTGATAGTCCTGCAGATAGCCATCGAGGGCAGTCTGGGCGATGTCGGCCTGCTCGTCCGCATCGGTGATCCGGGCCAGCTGACGGGCCTGCTTCAGGGTGATCTTGCCCAGACGCAGGGCCTTCAACGCCTTGGCGTGCAGCCCGGCCAGGGCCGACAGACGCTTGATCTCCAGTTCGTCATAGCCGAGCGCGCCGGCGATGGCGGCGGTGTCCATCTTCGACTTGCGCAGCTTGCCGATGGCGACAATCACGTCGGCGATGTGAACGGGCGTGCGCTCAGCGGCGGTGAGGATGGTGGCCGCGGCCTGGCCTTCGCGGGTGGAGAACACCTCGCACTTCACCGGCCAGTCCTGCTCGATCCGGCCGGCGGCCAGGAGCTTGCGGAGCGCCAGCAGCCGGCGGCGGCCGTCCAGGACCATGAAGGGCCGCTCCTTCCTGGCCCCGGGTCGCACGCACAGGGGCACGACTACGTCAGCCTTGAAGATGGTTTCGGCCAACCGATCGATCTCGTCGTCGGCCGGCTCCTTGGCGCGAAGGTTCTCCGGCGCGATCTCAAGATCGCACAAGGGCACGAACTGGGTGTTGGGAACGCCAGCGGGGGTTTCTGCAGCGGGGGTCATGGGGATCATCTCCGGCGTCAGAGGCGAGGGTCATCCTGCCCCTTGGCGCACCCCCTCCAGCCCTCCCTCTCTCCTTTCAGCGGAAGCTTTCCCAGCCAAACGGCTGGACCCGCGGAACGCTGTCCCCGACGGTGCCAGCGTCTACGTCTGGATCGTAGATTCCAAATTTTCCGACAGTGCGTAGAGCGCCGCTTTGAGCGGGGATACAGCTTCGGGCCGCGCGAGCGGGTCCGTTCTGCGCCAGAAGCGGAAGTTGCCCCTTCGCCCACAAGCAGACATCGGTCCTTGACCTAACGAAGTCCGGTTTCCGCTACGCAGGCTATGCCTGAATTTGCCTCAGCCCAGTCATTTCGCCAAGTCCGCTTCCGGCGTGCAAGGCGCCCGGCGCTGACGACTGCTCCGGCCCCAGTCACCGGACATTTAGCGCAGCACCAGGAAATGCACTTGCGTGCGTTAGGCAGGTCGAAGGCGTGACTTCCGAAATGCGCACGTTCGCCGCTTGCAGGCATTGGGATCTAAGCTCGCCCTGGCGAGACGAACGCAGCGACTGCCGCTAGACGCTACCGGGGCGATGGTGGAGTAGGTCCGCCCGGCACGTTCTCATCCGCAGCGGTGCTTTATCCCTCGTAGGCGGGAAGGTGGAGAATGAAGGTCGTGCGCTCGTTCTCACGCCGGTATTCGAGGCGGCCGCCGTGTGCCGTCGCGATTTGACGGGCCAGCGTCAGCCCGATCCCCGAGCCGCCTGGCTTCGTCGTATAGAACGGGACGAAGGCAGCATCGGGATCGGTAAGCCCCGGACCGCCGTCGGAGACGGCAAACTCGACGCCAGCCCCTCCGGCCACGCATCCGAAGCTGACCACGGGTTCAAGATGTTCCGAAGCTGCGTCGCGCGCGTTGATGAGCAGATTCAACAAGGCTTGTTCCAGAAGGTCGGCATCGACTTCGACCACGGCATCCTTGGGCGCGCCTTCGCGCAAGTAGCGTATGCCCGCCGCAGCCATCATGGATTCCACCAGCCCGTCGAGCCGCGCGACCAGATCGCGCGCCGAGACCTTCGTCATGGTACCTGGCAGCACGTCGGCCATACGCCGGTAACGCTCGACAAAAGTCATCAAACCTCCGCTGCGGCGGGAGATGATCTCCAGGGCTTCGGACAGAGTCTGTTGATCCAGACCGCCGACCTGAACGCGGCGCAGCAAGCTTTCTGAAAGCGAGGCGATCGGCGTCAGCGAATTCATCATCTCGTGCGCCAGAATCCGCACGAGATCCCGCTGCGCTTTGATTTCCACCAACTCGAGATCGCCGCCCAGGGTCTGCAGCGAGACAAGCCGTCTGCCGGCCATGGCGGGTGTTCGAAATAGACTGACCTGCATGAGCGCCGAGCGGCCATCGTCCAGTCGCACGATCTCCCGTCCGCCCGGCGCCGCCAAGCTTTGGGCCAGCGGCGCGCCGACGCTGACGCCTAGATCGCCAGCCGCCCGATTGGCGTGCAGCACTCCGCCCCGCTCATCGACCACCAACAGCGCCGCCAACGAGGTGTCGACCAGGCTCTCAAGGAAATCGATGCGCTGTTGTCGCTCGACGCGGACATTTTCCAACCGCGCCTGTGCCCGCCCCATGGCGCCGGCAAACCCCGCCAGCTGGCGGGGCGCGCGCGGCCACTCGTAGCCCTGGGCGGCGACCCCATCGACGAACTGCGCCAGAATCCGGTCGGCCAATCGCGAAATGCGCGCCAAATCCACGCCCACAAAGACGATAACGAGCCCGAACACCAGCGCGGTGGCATACAGCTGTGCGCTCGCCGCTAGGACGCCGCAGGACGCCAGTACGCCGACTAGGATCGCACGCCAGACGATCGCAGCGGCGAACGCCGTGGCGCCCAGTCGCGGGCTATAGGCCATGTCGTTCCAGGCGTCGGTAGAGGGCGGGTCTCGTCAGGCCTAGCAAGCTCGCGGCACGTGTCATGTTGCCACCGCTCGCCGACAACGCCCGGATGATCGCCCGTCGTTCGATCTCGTCGAGGGTAAAGCCAGCCTCCGCGCGCCGCGCCCGCGTCGCCTGCCCAGCCTTCGCCATCGCCGCCTCAAGCGCGTCGTTGCGCCAGGGCTTAAGTATGAAGTCCTCTGCGCCGCACTTCAACGCCGCGACCGCTAAGCCCACGCCGCCAAAGGTCGTCATCAGCACGACGGCCAGCTCCGGATCTGCCACCTTCAGCCGTGCCAACCCATCCATCCCTTCCTCGCCGCTGCGGGCGCCGAGGGCGAAGTTCATGTCCAGCAGCACCGCATCTCGGCCGGCCGCCAAGGCTTCAATTCCGTCCGGCGATCCGGCCACGATGACCTCCGCGCCCGGACCGGCCAGCGCCATGGTCGCCGCCTTCAGCACGTCGGGGTCGTCATCGACAATCAGGAAGGCGAAGGCCATGCCCTAGTCTATGGCTTCACCTCCTCCCGGCAAGGCGCCCCTTTTCAACCCCTAGCGCCGGCCCGGACAGGCGAGTGCCGCAACGGTGTCCGTTTTCGGACACTCTCCACCCCAGCATGCCGCCCGCGGCCGCCGCAAACCCTTGTAGCGCTGTGGTTTCCCCTCTGCGCCGAACTGCGTGATCCTTGGCTGGCATGACGGACAGCATGGACAAACCCATTGCACAGCGGAGGTGGCGCTCCCGGCAAGTTCTGATCGGCGGCGGCGCCAGCCTGGCGATCGTCGCCCTCGTCGTCACAGTCGCACTGACGGCGTTCGCCGCGCGTTCGGCTGTCCGGGTTCCGATCGCCAACCTCACCATCGAGACCGTACACACGGACGTTTTCCACGATTTTGTCACCCTGCGCGCCCGGGTGGTTCCGCGTGACGTCGTCTATCTCGACACCCTGGAGGGCGGCCAGGTCGAACAGGTCTTTGTCCAGCCAGGCGACCTGGTGAACGCTGGCCAGCCGCTGCTGAGATTTCGCAACACCTCCCTAGAGCTCGAGGTCCTAGATCGCGAAGGCAGGCTGGTGGAATCCATCACTCAGCTCCAGAGCTACGAAAAGCAGCTGGAGGACACTCGCCTCGCCAACGAAAAGGCGGTCGCCCGAATCCAGTACGACATTGTCCGCCTTCAACGTCTGGCTGATCGGCGGGACGCCTTGCTGGCAAACGGTTACGTCAGCCGCGATCAGCATGACGCGGTCCATGATGAGCTTCGCTACAATCGCGGGCTACTGCCACTGCAGCTGACCGCCAACCGGGAGCAGGATAGCCTGCGCCGCCGGCAAAATCCCCAGATCCAGACTGAGCTCGCCAGCCTGCGGGAGAGCCTGATCATCACCCGGTCAAAGCTCGAAAGCCTCGTGCTCCGGGCCCCGGTGGCCGGACGGCTCACCGACATGGACCTCAAGCGGGGCGAGATCCGCGAGCGCGGCCAGCGCCTGGGGCAGATCACGCCCGACACGGGCTTCAAGCTGCAGGCCGATATCGACCAGTACTATCTGCAGCGCGTCCAGGTCGGGCAGATTGGCCAAGTTGAGATCGGCCGACTCGCCATCCCCTTCCGCGTCGTCCGCGTCGATCCGCAGGTCAAGAACGCCACCTTCCAAATGGAGATGGCCTTCGCTCAGGCCCCGCACGCCGGCCTTCTGCAAGGTCAGGCTCTGGAAGGACGGCTGACCCTCGGTGGCGACAGCAAGGGCCTGGTCCTGGCCGCCGGCCCGTTCCTGGAGCGCTCGGGGGGCGACTGGGTGATGGTGCTGGATAAGGGTGGTCGCCGGGCTGATCGGCGGCGGATCCGTCTGGGTCGTCGCAACGCCGAGCAGGTGGAGATCCTCTCGGGACTGGCCCCGGGCGAACGGGTCCTGACCTCGGACTACACGGGCTTTGAAAAGGTCGATCAGGTAATCCTGACGAAATAGGAGGCTGCATGTTGAGACTTGAATCGATCAGCAAGATCTATCGGACCGACGAGATCGAGACCCTGGCGCTCAACGACATTTCCCTCGAGATCGCGCCGGGCGAATTCGTCGCCATTATGGGTCCGTCGGGCTGCGGCAAGTCGACCTTACTCAACGTTCTTGGCTTGCTCGACGGTCCCACCGGCGGCGCCTACCACTTCTTCGGCGAGGAGGTGGCGGCCTACAGCGAACGCCAACTCACGCCGCTGCGACGCGATCGCATCGGGTTCGTGTTTCAGAGCTTCAATCTAATCGACGACCTTTCCGTCGCTGAGAATGTCGAGGTCGCCCTCATCTATCGGCGCGTCCCGACCGCCACACGCCGCCGCCGGGTGATCGAGGCCCTGGAACAAGTCGGAATGGCGCATCGCGCCCGCCACCGTCCCCGGCAGCTGTCCGGCGGCCAGCAGCAGCGGGTCGCAGTGGCTCGCGCGCTCGTCTCCGAGCCCAGCCTCATCCTGGCTGATGAGCCGACCGGAAACCTCGACACCGCAAATGGTGAAGCCGTCATGACAATGCTCCGGGACGCCGCTGGCCGGGGTGTAACCGTTGTTATGGTGACTCACTCGCCGAGCCATGCAGCCGAGGCCCAGCGGACCATTCGGCTTCTCGACGGACGTATCGTCAGCGAGACCCACCTGGCGGCCTGAGGAGGCAAGCTTAATGCTCAGCGACCATCTTTCTGCCGCCGTACGCAACCTCGGCCGCAACCGCGTCTACGGCGGGCTCAACATCGTCGGCCTGGCGCTCGGGCTCGCCGCCGCCGTTCTCACGGGCCTCTACGTTCGCAGCGAACTCAGCTACGATCGGTTTGCCGCCGACCATGATCGCGCGTTCGTTGTCACCTCCGAGCTGCGGTCGCCAGGCCAAGCCACGGTCGCCTCCGACTATGCGCCCGCTTGGCTCGCGCGTCGCATTCGGCAGGGGGTTCCTCAGGTCGGCGCCACGGCCCGTCTTGTCTACGACCAGGTCAGCCTGAAACGCGGCGCCGTCGCCGCCCGGGAAGAACTAGCCTGGGTCGATCCCGACTTCTTCGCCATCCTTCGTCTGCCCGCAATCGCCGGTGACCCGCTCCAGGCGTTGAACGATCCCGATGGCGTCGTGATAACGCGCTCGGTCGCCCACAAGTACTTCGGCGCGGAGGCTCCGCTGGGCCAGACGCTGATTCTGGACGGTCGCCACATCCTGCGTGTTCGCGCCGTGCTCGCGGACTTCCCTTCCGAGACGCACCTGACCCAGCACGTCTTCGCTTCCGGGCGGGCCTCGTTCTCGCGCCTTGCCCGCATCGACGCCGTGCCGAATCCCGATCGCGGTTTCGCGACCTGGTTGGTCACACCTCGGCCGGGACAGTCGCCGTCAGCACGCTTCGAGACGGTTCGCCTGCGCACCTATGCCCGCCTTGCGACGCCGGATGTCGCACCAGCCGCCAGCGCCGCCCTGCGCCGTCTCGTCGCCAGCGGCGACATGCTCGCCGGCCTGCCCCCCGGCTCCAGCGTCCAGCTCGAGCTGGTTCCTCTGGCCTCGCTGCACCTCCAGAACTTCCGGGGTGCCAACCTCGGCGCCGGCGATGCGCGCGCGAGCCTGGGCGGCCTGCTGGGTCTCACGGCGGCGGCCGGTCTGGTTCTTGCCCTAGCAGTGGTCAACCTAGTCAATCTGACGACGGCTCGCGCGGCTCAACGGGCGGTGGAGGTCGGAGTCCGCAAGGCCGCCGGCGCCCGCCGCCGCGACCTGATCGTCCAGTTCGTCAGCGAGGCTGCGCTCCAGGTCGTCGTCGCCACCGTGTTGGCCATCTCGCTCGTAGAACTGCTTCTTCCTGGCCTCAACGCCTTTCTCCACAAGTCGATGAGCTTCCCGTACTGGCGAGACCCGGCCCTCGCGCTCGGTCTCATCGCCGTAGCCGTCGCTGTATCCCTAATCACCGGGGCCTATCCCAGCGCCGTCCTCGCCGCCTTCCGGCCCGCGAGCGTGCTCAAGGGCGGACCTGTCGAGACCGCTGGGTCCGGCTCGATCCGGATCGCCCTGGTGGTCGCTCAGTTCGCCGTGCTGATCGGCTTGGCGGTAACGGTGAGCGTCGTCTGGATGCAGACCCGGTTCGCCACCAGCCAAGGGTTGCGAATGGACATCGACCAGGTGCTGGTGGTTCAGGCCACGCCGTGCCGCGGCGCCTTCGAGGCCGAGGTCCGGCGCCTGCCGGGGGTCGTGACTGCCGCTTGCTCCTCGCGCAACCTGCTCGGCCTGGACGACTTTGACACGGTGAAGAACGTCATGGACGGGAACGTCGCCGGCGGGCCGATTACCCACGCCGACATGGGGCTGGTCGATTACGACTGGTTCGACCTCTATGGAGTCGCGCCACTGGCGGGCCGCCTGTTCTCTCCCGAGCGCGGCAAGGACGAGTTGCCAGTGCAGAACTATCCCGAGCTTCAGCGCGGATCAGTAGTGATCAATATGGCCGCCGCCCGCGCCTTGGGTTTCACAACGCCCACCGCCGCCCTTGACCAGGAGATTCAGGTTGGCCCCGGCTATGGCGCTTTCGATATCGTCGGCGTGACCCCCGACACCACGTTGGACCTGAAAAGCGCCCAAGTGAAGCCGACCTTCTTCCTCGCCGACTTCGCCAACTATCCCGCCGATCAGGTGCTCAGCGTCAAACTCGAGCGTGCCCGCGCGCCCGATACCGTCCGCGCCATCGATCATCTTTGGCGGCGGTTAGGCCAGCCGGGCGAGATTCAACGGCAATTCCTCGACGACTACGTCCAGCGTCTCTACGTCACGACGATCCGCCAAGGCGTTCTCGTCAGTGTACTCTGTGGCTTGGCCCTGCTGCTCGCCTGCCTTGGCCTGCTGGGGCTGGCCGCCTTCACCGCCGAGCGTCGCACGAAGGAGATCGGGGTGCGCCGTGCGCTCGGCGCCACTCGCGGCGCCATCCTTCGCATGCTGATCTGGCAGTTCACCCGACCTGTACTACTCGCCTGCCTGATCGCCTGGCCACTGGCGTGGTTGGTAATGCGCTCGTGGCTGCAGGGCTTCGCCTACCAAGTTGTCCTGTCGCCCTGGATTTTCGTCGCGGCCGGCCTTCTGGCACTGGCCATCGCCTGGACGACCGTCCTTGGCCACGCCCTCAAGATCGTCGCTCGCAAACCAATCAACGCCCTTAGATACGAATGAGAACGCAGGCCCAAGGCCTCTGAAGGGCCACACCGCGCGGAGCCCAGGTCGCAACGGTCTAGCGAGAGGTCAGGTATGCGCCATGTGCGGAAGTTGGGTCTGTTCCGGTTTCTCGCCGTTGGCCGGCCCGGAGTGTCACTCTCCGGAACGGCGAGTTTCCGGCGCTGACCTAACGGGTAGAAACGACCGAGGCCGTGGAAAAACGTGAGTTCCGGTCTCGGCTTGGTTGGCCCGGCGGAGTTGATTGATCGAGTTCCGC
>NZ_JAOTJD010000067.1:0-14544 GCF_042714595.1 Phenylobacterium ferrooxidans
TCGTAGAGCCGTCCCATGACAACACCTCCGCCAATGCAGGGTGTTGCACTTCGTTTGAGAACTCAGGGGACCCAGGTGAAACCCACTCCGATTGCAGGTCAGACCGGGGTTTCGTAGGGCTGAGATCCCAGACCCCGGAGATGAATCTAGGTCCCGGCCTTCGCCGGGATGAGCGGGGGGAATGCGGTGACAGGGCGCTTGCTGCATCGCGTTCTTTGGTCCCGTTCGAACTCAGTGCACTGTTATTGAAACTGGGAACTGGTTTGGCATGATGCGCTCGACGGGGTTGATCGCGAAGCCCGATACGCCCTTGACCGGATTCATCCACGGAGCCTGCGCGACGGCCGGGGCCGTCGGCATTCCTCTTATCGTCCAAGTGGTGGTAATGGCGTTCGCTTACGGTAAGCCGTTTGTTGGGTTCATGCTTAGCGTTGGAATCACGTGCGTAGCGAGCTTGGCGGGAGGTTTGGCTCTTGCGACATGGCGCCTAGTTCAGGGCTGGATGTACGAGCGCTTCAGTGAAGGCCCTCCAAACTAGAAATCTGCCAAGAGCAGCCAGCCTGGAGGATGGAAGCCATGAGCGAAGCGATCGGGCCTGGCGATCTGGTGATCTGCGTCAATGTCGCCCCCAACCATGGCTCGGGCAGGCCGGTGCCGCTCGTCGCCGGGGAGAGCTATCGGATCATAGGCGTCATGGAGTTCGCCTGCCCCTGCGGACGGTCCGACGCCCTGCTGGATATCGGGGTCGATTTCGCCTGGTGTCAGACGCGCTTCCGGCTGCTGCCCAAGCCCAAGGCGCAGGCCCGGACGCGGCGGGTTTCGGCGCCCAAGGAATTCGAGCCGGTGGGGTGATGGGCTGGGACGGCCGTACGCGCTTCTCCTCTCCCCACGTCTTTCGGGGGGAGAGGGTAGGGTGAGGGGGGGCGGTTTGGCTTGGTGGTGAGTAGCCGATGGGTCCCCTCACCCTACCCTCTCCCCTTTAAAGGGGAGAGGAGGAGATAACCTCGTATGCTCCGGCCGCGTCTTGGCCGCCAACCCCGACACACGGAGACCTCTCTTGAGCCAGCTGACCTTCGACGCCGACTCGGCCAGGGCCCTGGAGGCGATCTACATGACGCCCGACGTGGTGGCGCAGCGGGGTCGGGTGATTGATCTGCTGGCCCCGGCGGCTGGCGAACATCTGCTGGACGTCGGCGTCGGGCCGGGGCTGCTGGCCCTGGACCTGGCGCGGCTGGTGGGGGAGTCCGGGCGGATGGTTGGCCTGGACCTGGCGCCGGCCATGGTCGCGGCGGCCACGGCCAGGCTGGCGGGGCTGTCCCAGGCGGAGGTCAGGATCGGGGACGCGGCGAACCTGGACCTGCCCGACGGCGCCTTCGACGGGGCGGTGTCGACCCAGGTCTATGAATATGTCGCCGACATGCCCCGCGCCCTGGCCGAGCTGCACCGGGTGCTGCGGCCCGGGGGGCGGGCGCTGATCCTCGACACCGATTGGCGGAGCCTGGTCTGGCATTCCTCCGATCCGGCCCGCATGGACCGGGTGCTGGCCTGTTGGGACGCGCACCTGGCCGACCCGCACCTGCCCGCGAAGCTGGGGCCCCTGCTGCGCGAGGCGGGCTTTACCGTGCGCCGGACCGAGATCGTGCCGATGTTCTCGCCGCGCTGGCAGCCGGTCAGCTATGCGGGCGGCATGGTCCGCACCATCCGCAACTTCGTGCGGGCCAACGGCGCGCGGTTCGGCCTGGACGACGCCGAGCTGCAGGCCTGGTGGGCCGAGCAGGAAGCCCTGATCGCGGCCGACGCCTTCTTCTTCAGCGTCAACCGGTACGCGTTTCTGGCGACGCGCTGAGGTCGCGGCTGACTGGGGGGGAGTGGCGCCCTCAGTAAGTGTTCTCTAAATGTTCTTGTGGTTTCGCGCAAATTTGATAGATTTGCGCCATTGGTCAGGACTGCGCGCGGCGCGTCCCTTCGGCCGGTGATCCCTTAGAATTCAGGATATTCCCATGAGCCGGAAGCGGGTCTGGGGCGAGGTCGCCCCGGTGGTGGAGGAGGTGTGCCTGCGGCTGGAGGCGGGCGAGCCGCTGGCCGTGGTGTGCCGGGAGGCGGAGATGCCGCACGAGAGCACGCTGCGGGCCTGGCTGCGGCGGTATCCGGACCTGAAGGCGCGCGTGGACGCGGCAAGGGCCACCGGGCTGGCGGTGCAGGCGGCGCGGCCTCTGGTGGGGCGGGTGCGGCCGGTGGCGTTCAATGAGGCGTTGGCCGACGCGGTTTGCGAACGGCTGGCGGCGGGGTCGCAGGGGCTGGAGGCGGTGTGCGCCGACCGCGACCTGCCGTCGTCGGCGACGGTCTATCGTTGGCTGGCGGACTATCCCGACTTCGCCGCCCGGTACGGTGAGGCCCGCCGCATCCAGGCGCACCGGATGTTCGACGAGGCGCGCGCCATCGCCAAGGCGGCGACGGCCAAGTCGGTGGCGGTGGCCAAGTTGCGGATCGACACCCTGAAATGGCAGGCGGCCAAGCTGGCGCCCCGGGTCTATGGGGCGCGGGTCGAGCGGGATCTGGAGCCGGAGGCGCCGGTGATCAATGTCGAGATCGTCAAGTTCGGCGATGCTGACCGGCTGCAGAAGGAGGTGGACGACCTGCGCGCGCGGTTGGCGGCGGCTGGGCTGGAGCTTCCGCCGCCGAGCGTGGAGGAGCCGTACGTCTGACCTCCTCTCCCCCCGAAAGACGGGGAGAGGAGGCGGGCCGACTGCAATCGCGCAGATAACCCTACACCCCGTGCCCGTGCCGGTGGTGCAGGTCGGGGTAGTGGGGGTGGGTGTGGGTGAGCGGGGTGTGGCGGTGGGGGTGGCTGTGGGGCTCGCCGGGCGGGTCGCCCGGGGCGTGGTCGTGCTGGTGGTGGGCGTCGTGGACGTGGCGGTGTTCGTGGTCGAGGGCCTCGTGGGTGTGGGGGTGCTCGTGGGCCTCCATCAGGTGCAGGACGACGCCGACGATCATCAGGGCTGAAGCCGCCAGGAGCTGCATCGTGATGGGCTCGCCGAACATGGCGATGGCCAGGCCCGCCCCGATGAAGGGGGCGGTGGAGAAGTAGGCGCCGGTGCGGGCCGCGCCGAGGTGGCGCAGGGCGAGCACAAACATCACCAGGCTGACGCCGTAGCCCAGCAGGCCGACGAGGCCGGCGGCGAGCGTGGCGGTCAGCGGCGGCATCTGGGCGCCCAGCGCCAGGGCCAGGGTCAGGTTCACCGCGCCGGCCACGAGGCCCTTGATCAGGGCGATCTGGACGGGATCGGCGGCGCTGAGCTTGCGGGTCAGGTTGTTGTCGATCCCCCAGGCCAGGCAGGCGCCGGCGATGGCGAGCGCGCCGAGGCCAAGGCCGGTGGGGCCGCCCTGCCAGGAGAGCACCACGGCGCCGGCCAGGATGGCGGCGGCGCCCAGCAGCAGGCGGCGGTCGACGTTTTCCCGGAACACGATCCAGGCGATGGCCATGGTGGCCAGGCCCTCGAGGTTCAGCAGCAGGGCCGAGGTGGAGGCCGCTGTCGTCGCCAGGCCCAGCATCAGCAGCAGGGGGCCGATGATCCCGCCGCTGAGCACCACCAGGCCCAGCCACGGCAGGTCGGCGCGGCGCAGGGGCGCCTCGGCGGCCGGAACTCCCAGGGCGCCGCGGGCCAGGTGGACCAGGGTGAGCCCCAGGCCCGAGCCCAGATAGAGCAGGCCGGCCAGCAGCCAGGGACTGACCCCGCCTCCCAGCAGCAGCTTGGCGAAGGGGGTGCTGGCGCCGAACAGGGCGGCCGAGGCGATGGCGAGCAGGACGCCGGGTCGGTGGGTGAACATGGGGGTGAGTTTAGGGGGTGGCGAGAGGAGGAGATAGGCTTGCTCAATCGCGGCTGCGGTGACACTTCAGGACTTTGCAAGGAGCGCCCAGATGGCCGAACCCAAGGGCAAGCGGGATTTCCGGGATTCGCCGCGGCTGGATCCCAAGGAGCGGCACCAGGTGGAATACTGGGCCAAGCGCTGGGGCGTGACCCATGACCAGATCATCAGCGCCTATCGCAAGGTCGGCATGATGGTGAAGGACATCGCGCTCGAGCTGGGCAAGAAGCGCTGAGGCCATGCGCTACCTGTAGACGCCGGAGGACATGGCGGTGGGGCGCAGGCGCCGTCACCAAGTTCCTGGAGGCGTGCAACCAGTGGGGCCGGCGCGCGCATGGCCTGGGCGGCAAGGGGGTTTAGGGATGCACCAGATCAGGACCCAGGCGGTGATCGAGGCCACGCCCCAGGCGGTGTGGGCGGTGCTGGCCGACTTCGCCAGCTACCCGGCGTGGAACCCGCTGAACCTGGAGGCGCACGGGCAGGCGGTGTTGGGAGCCAAGATCCCCATGGTGTTCCGCAACCTGGCCTCGGCCAAGCCCGGGGCGACGATTTCCCAGACGGTGACCCTTGTGGCCTGTGAGCCGGGCAAGGCCCTGGCCTGGGCCGGGCATGTGCCGCTGCTGTTCCGGGGGCGGCATCACTTCACCCTGGAGGCCGCGCCCGGCGGCACGCGGGTGCTGCATGGCGAGGACCTGGCGGGGCTGATCCCGCTGACCTTTTCCAGGGCGCAGATCGCGCGGGATTTCGTCCCGGCCTACGAGGCGGTGAATGTGGCGCTGGCGGCGCGGGTTGCGGCGCTGGGATGAGGACACCCACCCTACGTCATCCCGGCCGCAGCGCAGCGGAGAGCCGGGACCCAGGGGCGGTGCGCTGGGCCCCTAGGTCCCGGATCGGCCTATCGGCCGTCCGGGATGACGGGCAAGGGTTCGGCTCATGCTGAGCATCAAGACCCTGGTGGACCTGGCCATCGACGAGGATCCGCGCAGCCCGTGCCTGTGGGTTCCGAGCGAGCACTGGGCGGACTTCTGCGCCGCCATCCGACGGACGCCCAACCTGATCGGGGCGGTGATCTATCGCGACAAGACCATCCGTGACGGGGGCCCTGACACCGACATCATGACCGGGTCCGATGTCACGGGCCGGCGGCGTTGATCACCGATCCGTGGTTCTACGCCCTGGCCGTGCCGGCGGTGATCCTGCTGGGGCTGGCCAAGGGCGGGTTTTCCGGCATCGGGGTGATCGCGGTGCCGCTGATGGCCCTGGCGGTGTCGCCGGTGCTGGCGGCGTCCATCACCCTGCCGATCCTGATCGTGCAGGACGTGGTCAGCGTGTGGGCGTTCCGGAAGACCTGGGACCGGGGGATCTTGCTGCTGATGCTGCCCAGCGCGGCGGTGGGGATCTTCGCCGGGTTCGCCCTGGCGGCCTTTGTCAGGCCCGGCGCGGTGGAGCTGGCGGTCGGCGTGATCTCGGTGCTGTTCGCCGTGCAGCGGCTGTGGCTGGAGCGCAGGGGCGCGCCCGTGCGGGCGGCGGCGCCTGAGGGCGTGCCGTGGCGGGGCGTGCTGGCGGGGGTCGCGGCGGGGGTCACCAGCCAGATCAGCCACGCCGGCGGGCCGCCGTTCCAGATCTATGTCCTGCCCAAGCAGTTGGCGCGCGACGTGTTCATCGGCACCAGCGCCATCTTCTTTGCGGTGGTGAACTGGATAAAGGTCCCGGCCTATCTGGCGCTGGGGCAGGTGACGGCGGAGAGCCTGTCGACCGCGGCGGCCCTGCTGCCCCTGGCCATCGCCTCGACCTGGGCCGGGGTGTGGCTGGTGCGGCGGGTGCCGGGGCAGGCTTTCTACAAGGTGATCTATGGCCTGCTGGTGGTGGTGGGAGCCAAGCTGGCCTGGGATGGCGCGGTTTCGCTCATCGGCTAGACTGAAACACCCGCGCCCTCAGCGCGCCGCAATCGCGGGCGAGCCTGGGAGGCGAAGGAGTTCCGCCGATGACCCGCATGCGACTTTGGATGGCCGGCGTGACGCTGGCGGCCCTGGCTGGGACCGCCCAGGCGCAGGAGGCCGTGGCGACCGCGTCCTCCACCCCGGCCCCGGCGGCCGATCCGGCGACGGCGGCCCAGATCGACCAGTTCATCCGCGCCTCGCCCGTGCCCACCCTGGCGGACGACGGGGTGGACGGGATCACGCCCGGCGAGGAGCCCCGCAAGGTGCATGGCGAGGTCACCGTCGGCGTCGGAAGCGGGGGCTATCGCAGCTTCTCGGCCATGAGCGTCATCCCGGTCGGCGAGACCGGGACCCTGGCCGTGGCGGTCAGCAAGAGCCGCAACTCGCCCTATGCCGGCCATGGCGAGTACGGCGGCTATGGATATGGTGGCCATGGGCGCGGTTACGGCCACGGCGAGCGGCAGTCCATCGGGCTTGAGTTCTCGTCGCAGGGCGAGGCGCCGCGTTGTTCGCAGCGGATGGATCGGGGCCCGGACTGGCGCCGGCTGCGCGAGGGGCCGGGCGAGAGCGCCTGCACCAACGACGCCGTGGACCTGGCGCGCTAGCGGGCGCGGGCCAACTTCAGGAATTCTTCCACATCCAGGGTCTCGGCCCGGCGTGACGGGTCGATGCCGGCCGCCTCGCAGATCGTCTCGCCCCCCAGCTGCTTGAGGCTCGAGCGCAGCATCTTGCGGCGCTGGCCGAAGGCCGCGGCGGTGAGGGTCTGCAAGCTCTCCAGCAGGGCCTGGTCCAGGCGCTGAGCGTGGGGAACCAAGTGGACCACGGCCGAGGTCACCTTGGGCGGCGGCGTGAAGGCGCGGGGCGAAACCTCCATCACCAGTCTTGCGTCCGCCGTCGCCTGGGCGATGACAGCCAGGCGGCCATAGGCGTCGGAGCCTGGCGCCGCGACGATGCGCTCGGCCACTTCCTTCTGGAACATCAGCGTCAGGGAGGTGGGTGTGAACGGGCCCGTCAGCCACTTGATGAGCAACGGCGTGCCGACATTGTAGGGCAGGTTGGAGACGATGGCGGTGGGGCGTCCGGCGGCCAGCGCGGTCTCGTCGGCGGTCAGGGCGTCGTCCAGATGGACGGTGAGCGCGCCGTTGGCCGCCTCGCCGAGCTCGGCCAGCAGGGGCAGGAACCGGGGGTCCTTCTCGACCGCGGTCACCTGGGCGCCCGTCTCCAGCAGAGCCCGCGTCAGGCCGCCAGGGCCGGGGCCGACCTCGATGACGTGGTCGCCCGCGCCGACGCCGGCGAGGCGGGCGATCTTGCGGGTGATGTTGAGATCAAACAGGAAGTGCTGGCCGAAGCTCTTCTTGGCCATCAGGCCATGGGCGTCGAGGACGTCGCGCAGGGGCGGAAGGTGTTCGAGGTCCATCTAGGCGGCGCGGCGGGTGGCGATCTCGTCGGCCATCCGGATGGCGGCGACCAGGCTGTCTGCACGGGCCAGACCCCGTCCGGCGATGTCGAAAGCGGTGCCGTGGTCGGGCGAGGTGCGCACGAGAGGCAGACCGAGCGTCACATTAACCCCTCCCCAGAAGTCGAGCATTTTCACGGGGATAAGCGCCTGATCATGATACATGCAGAGGGCGGCGTCATAGCGCGCGCGCATCTCCTCGGGGAACAGGCTGTCGGCGGGGATCGGGCCAGTGGCGTCGACGCCGAGGTCGCGCAGGGCGCGGATCGCCGGGGCGATGATCTCGTGCTCCTCGCGCCCAATAGTCCCGCTCTCGCCCGCATGCGGGTTGAGACCGGCGACGGCCAGGCGAGGCGCCTCGACGCCGAAGTCCCGGCGCAGGGCCTGGGCGGTCACCAGGCCGGCATTGACGACCTTCTCGATGCTGAGGGCCGCGGCTACTTGGGAGAGGGGCTCGTGGACGGTCACCAGGGTGGTACGCAGGCCGGGCACGGCCAGCATCATGATGGGGCCGCGCGCGCCGTCGAAGCGGGTGGCCTGGGTGAGCTCGCCGAGGAACTCGGTATGGCCCGGAAAGGCGAAGCCGGCCTCGTAGAGCGGGGCCTTGGCGATGGGGGCGGTGACGACGCCGGAGACCTGGCCGGAGAGGGCGAGGCCCACGGCGGTCTCGATCCACTGGATCACCGACTTGGCGGCGGCCGAGGTCGGCTGGCCCGAGACCACCGGCGCGCGCAGGGGGATGTCGAGAACGGGAATCGCGTCGGGGAAGACCTTGGCGGCCTCGTCGGGCGAGATCACGCTGCGCACGATGGTCGCGCCGGAGCCCGAAGCCGAAGCCAGGGACTGGCTGTCGCCGACCACAAGGAAGGCGGGCCCGGTCTGCCGTAGCTGCGTCCACGCCTTGACGATGATCTCCGGGCCTATGCCGGCAGGGTCACCAAGGGTGAGCGCGAGTGGTCCAGTCTTCACTTGGTCTCGATTGTCGCCGAGTTCCTGAGGTCACGCATGTAACGCCGCGCGATCATGGACAGTTGCTGTCCGAACAGGCGGTTCTCGATCTGCTCCCTGGACTGGCCGTCCTGGCCGCTGGCGCGCTTGGCGCAGACGGCCAGCAGGTGCAGGCCGGCGCTGGTGCGGATCGGCTGGGAGATCTGACCGGCGGCCAGGCTCTCGGCGGCGTCGCGGAAGGCGGGCGCCAGGTCCTTGATCTCGGCCTCGCCCAGATCGCCGGCGACGACCCCGGGAACGCCGCCGGCCTTGGCCTCCAGGTCCGCACAGCCGGTGACGGTGGCGCGCAGGGCGGTCAGCTTGGCGGTGGCGGCGTCGACGGCGGCTTGGTCGGCGTTCTGGGTCAGGCCGACGGCGGCCTGCTTGAGGTTGACTATCATGCCGCCCGCGCCGGCGCGCTTTTCGCGGAGATAGATGATGTAGACGCCGTCCTTGACCTGGATCGGGCGCGACAGCTGGCCGGGACGCATCTGCTCCAGGGCGGCGTCGATCTCGGGCGCCATCTCACCGGCGGTGATCCAGCCGGCGTCGCCGCCTGCAGCGGCAGTGGCGGCGGCGGAGAACTGGCGAGCCACGGCGGGGAAGGGCGCGCCCTGCTGCATCTGGGTGATCAACTGGCCGGCGCCGGTCATGGCGGTGTCCATGCCGCCGACCCGGTTGGCGTCGATGAAGACCTCGCTGATCTGGTACTGGGGCTTGGAGGCCGCGGTGGCCAGACGCTGCTGCACGGCCTTGACCTGATCGTCGCCGATGCGAAGGCGCGAGCCGTAGCGGCCGCGGATCCAGCGCTGCCAGCTGGTGTTGGAGCGGACCTCCTGGCGCAGGGTCTCCTCGCCGATGCCCTGGGCCTTCAGATTGCCCAGGAACTGCTCCAGGGACATGTTGTTGCCTTTGGCCATCTCGGCCAGTTCCTGGGTGACCTCGTCGTCGGTGGCGATGATCTCCATCTTCTGGTCGCGCTCGACCCGGCGCAGTTCCTGCAGCTGCAGGCGCTCGTCCACCAGACCCACTAGGGCCTCGCGCTGGAACTGGGGCAGGTTCTGCTGGGTCGGCTGCACGCCGGAGGTGGCGATCAGCAGGCGCATGCGCTGAGCCAGATCGTAGGTCGAGATGATGTCGTCGTTGACGACGGCGGCGACGGACTCGTTGATCCCGGCCGGCGCCACTGGGGCGGCAGGCGCCTCCACAGGTGCGGCGTCCTGGGCCCAGAGGACCTGCGGCAGGGCCGTGGTGGCCAGGGCGATCGCCAGGGCGGCGCCGCGCGCCGAACGGCCCGTGACATTACGCGCACGCATCATGGGTGGAAGGTTTCCTTGGAGGCGATGGCCATGGGCAGGTCTATGCGAAGGGCCAATTCGGTGGCGATTTTCAGTTCGCATACAACGGTCCGCCCAATGTGGCGAGGGTGAGGCGTATGGCGAGAGACTCCGTCGGGCCTAGTCTTCCGATTACAGTGTCTTCGCGCCGATAGATGATGTCCACGCGGGTGCAGTCGTCGCGATAGGTGATGCCGAGGTCGCGGATCACCCAGGCGTCCTGGACCAGGTCGCGGTTGCCATAGGCGGTGACGCCCCAATGCTCTGTGAGGTAGAGATCGCCGCCCAGGTCCAGGTTCTCCACCTTGGTCCCGTTGATGTCGGCGCGGTCACGCAGATAGCGGAAATAGCCATTGGCGCGCTTCGTGGAGAGGTTGGCGCCCGCCTCTGCGCGCTGGACCGAAAAGTCTTCTGAATCCAACCGCGTACGGGCGAAAAATGAGAGACCCTTGATGGGTTGGGCGTCGGCGGAGACGATCCAGTCGGACCTGGTCTGGCGCAGGCCGCTCTGGGGCGAGAAGACGTCGTTGCTCTCGTTGCGGAAGCTGCGGCCCACCAGCAGGCTGGCGCGGCGTCCATCGTCCCAGAACACCGAGGCCCGACCGCCGGCGTTCACGCGCAGGCCGTCCTCATAGAGGTCGTAGCCTGGGAATTTGTTGGCCCGGAAGAGGTTGGTCTCGTCGAACTGGAAGGCGATGGAGTCTTCGTTCAAATAGACCGGCGCGCCCGTGGCCGAGGTCGCTACAACCACCTGCTTGGCGTCGGGGGAAGCCGCGACCTGAACGATGGGCTCCAGGATCACGGTGGACTCCGAGAACCGGCGCACGAAGGGCCAGGAGATGTCGGCGCCCGCCACCAGGAGGCCGCGAGACAGGGTCTTGGAGGTGTCTGCGACCCCGTTGAGGTCATCGAGGCTGTAGGCGTCGCCGCGGATGTTCAGGAAAGGCGAGATCCGGACGCCAACAGGGGCGGTGTAGGTGGCGCGCCAGTCGGCCTCGCCGGTGACCCGGCGGCTGTCGAGGCCCGCGAGGCGCAGGGGCGGAGCCCCGACGGGAGACTGGTCCCGGGTCAGGGCGACGGCCGAGCCCAGCAGGCGCAGGCGGCCGCCAGCGATATTGGCTTCCGGCTCCCAACGCGCCTCGATCAGCGGCCCGACGATGGGGAAGGTGCGCTCATTGTCTTCGGGGCGCAGACCCTGGAAGGACAGGGCCGCGGCCGAGAAGTAGGAGCGCTGGTCCTGGCGGGTCGCGTAGACCTGGGAGATCAGGCGGCGATCGTCGGCCAGGTAGGGGCCGCGCGTGGCGTAGACGTCGCCGACCTCGTACTTGTCGAACAGCAGGTCGTCGGAGGTCCGCTCGGCGGTGAAGCCCCAGTCCCACTTCTCGTTGATGGCGAACTGGCCCGCGGCCAGGATGTAGCTGCGGCTGGTGTTGTCGCCGAAGCCGTCGCCCTTGCCGTCGAAGTCGGTGTCGTAGGTGTAGCCGAACCGGGCGTCCACCGAGCCAGAGTAGAATCGCTTGCGGTAGTGCCCGTTGAAGAACGGATTAACTTTCGTGTTAATCTGTGGGCTTAGCGTGATATCTGAAGACGGCGAGAGAACCTGGAGATAGGGCTGCTCATAGCTGAGGCCCCGACGGTTGGAGATGCCGAGCTTCGGCGGCAGGAAGCCCGACTTGCGGACCGCCTGGGGATCGGGGTGCCAGAACAGCGGCAGGTACAGCACAGGGGCGCCGAACACCCGGATCACAGCGTTGCGGTAGTAGACCAGTTGCCGGTCGCGGTCCTGGACCACCTTGTCAGCCTTGATCGACCAGGTGGGCGTCTTGGGTGAGCCGTCCGGCGCGCAGATCTCACAGGGCGTGTAGATGGCGCGGTTCAGTTCATTGACGCGGTCGCTGCGTTTGACGGCGGAGGCGGCGGCGATCTTGATGCCGGGCGCCATGCGCGCGGCGAAGCCCGTGGCGACGCCGGCCTTCATCTGATCATCGAGGGTCAGCTCGTCGGCGTATTCGACGCTGCCGTCCTCGTTGATGATCTGGACCTGGCCCTTGGCGGTGACGACGCCGCGGGTCTCGTCATAGACCAGCTCGTCGGCGCGCAGGGTGCGGCCCTCGTAGCGGACCTCGGCCTGGCCGCGGGCGGTGGTGATCTTGTTCTTGTCGTCACGGATGACGAGGTCGGCCTCCATGTAGAGCTGACCCGCCTCAAGCCCATCGGCCGACGGCTTGGCCGGCGACTGGGCATGGGCCTGCGCCGCCATCGACACAACGATGACCGCCACACTGGCCAGCAGGCCGCGCTTAACGGAGACGGGACGGCGACCGCGACTCATGAAGCTAGGAAACCCCCTGCGGGCGACTGTTGGCGGATGGATAGCGGGGAACGGCAACGATTCAACCGTCTTCGGTGTAGCAGAGCAAGGTCAGCCCGGACAGCAGGGCGACCACGGGCGGCGCCCAGGCGGCGGCGTAGAGCGGAATGATCTCCGCATCGGCCAGGGCGCCGGAGAATTCGTTGAAGAAAAAGAAGATGAAACCGATGGCCACTCCGGCCCCGGCGAGGCCCCCGAGCCCGCCCAGGCGGGCCAGCCTGAGGGAAAAGGCGGCGGCCAGCACCGACATGGCGGCGAAGAGCAGGGGCGTGGCCAGGAGCTGCTGGAAGCGCAGCCGATAGCCATCGGCGGAGAAGCCGGCCTGTTCGGTCTGATTGATGGCGGCGGGAAGCCGCCAGAAGGCGATGGCGTCGGGGGAGGCGAACCGCTCCATGGCCGATTCGGAATCCAGCGTAGAGCGGATCGACAGCGAGTCGGACCGCACCGAGCTCTCGCCCGCCGTGGCCTCACGCACATCGGTGAGTTTCCAGAAGCCCGGCAGCAGCTCGGCCTCGGCGGCCTCCAGCCGGCGCTTGAACTCGGGCAGGCCGTCCTTGTTCTTCTGGTAGACGAAGAGGGAGACCCCCTTGAGCAAGACCCTTCCCGCCACCGCCTCGCGCGCCTTGGCGTGGATGACGATCTGGTTGCGGTCGTCGCCCTGGCGCAGCCAGACCTCCTTGGGCGCGTCGGTCAGGTAGTTTTCCATCAGGCCCGCGCGGTCGGCCTCGAACCGGGCGCTGAGGGCCGAGGCCAGGGGGTTGAAGGCGGTGACGGCGAAGACGCCGACGACGAAGGCCGCCGCCGCCGAGGGCAGGACGAAGCGCCAGGCCGAAATCCCCGCGGCCCGCATGGCGACAAGTTCGCTGGAGCGGTTGAGACCGACATAGGCGCTGATGCCGCCGGCCAGGAAGACGAAGGGCAGCAGCAGCAGGATGAGGGCCGGCGCCTTGAGCAGGGTGAGGCCGAAAAGCTGGGCCACGCCGACATCGGCGCGGACCCCCACCGAGCGCGACAGGTCGACGAACTGCACCAGCAGGATCACCGCCGAGATGACGGCGAGCGCGGCGCCGACGCCGGTGAAGGTGCGGAGCAGCACGTAGCGTTCGAGGCGGCCCGTCCCGATCATGCGGTCTTCAGCCCAGCGATGGGGGCGGGGCGCTTGCGCATGTCGATGTAGCGGCTGACCGGCTGCTTGAAGATGCCCCGCAGGGCCAGGCCCATGGCCCCCAGGGGCACGACGTACTGCAGGACATTGACCCAGGGCTCGGACTCGCTGGCGGCCTGGACGATGAAGCCCAGGATGCGGACCGCGACCGCCGCCCCGCCAATGATCGCGATGCGCCGGCCGTAGCCGAGGCGCGAGAAGCCGCCGCCAATGATGGCCAGGAGCGCGAAGCTCATGAAGGTGAGGTTGTACAGCGGCGTGGTCAGGCGGGCGTTGCCCTCCGCCAGCATCTTGTCGCGGTTCTGCTTTTCCCAGGCCTGCTCCAGGTCCGGGAAGAACAGCTCGTGCAGGTAGCGGTCCGACGGCTTGTAGTGGATCAGTTCGTCACTCGCCAGGAAGGTGGAGAGGTCAAAGACGTACTCGTCGAAGGACAGGAAGTTGAGCACACCGGTGCGGCTGAACTCCTGGTTCGACCCCTTGCGCATCAACAGGACCGGCTTGTCGCCGCGCTTGACCACCCGGCCCTCGTCGGCGGTGTAGGTGGTGGCCCCGCCGTCGTCCTTGGTCTGGTGGATGAACAGGTTGTGGATCAGGCCGCCGTTGTCCACCGACTGGGCGTAGACCGTCAGGCCGGGGGCCGGCTCGGTGAACTCGCCCTCGCGGACCAGGGTCGAGGCCAGGTCGGTGCGCACCTGGAACAGGGTCTCGCGCATCTGCCGCGAGGCCGCGGGCTGGACCCAGAGGTTCATGAAGAGCGCGATGAGGGTGACGACGGCGGCCAGCCGGAGGGCCGGGGCGATGACCCGCCAGCGGCTCATGCCGCCGGCGAAGCAGACGACGATCTCCTGCTCCACGTGCAGGCGGTTGAGCGCCACCAGGGCGGCCACCAGCAGGGCGATGGGCATGACCATGTTGATCAACTGGGGCATGGCCAGCAGGGTCACCTGCAGGAAGACCAGGGCGCTCTGGCGCTGGCTGACGATGATGTCGAGCTGCGAGAGGCTGGTGGACAGCAAGGCGACCGCCGTCAGCGCCGCCGTCGCCATGACGGTCGGCCCCAAGAGCTGACGGAGCAGGTATCGATCGATCAGGCGCATCGGCAAGAAATATAGGGCGGGCCGACAAATTTGCCGCGCCCGCAACGGGAAGCTGCTCTAAACCATGCGTCGCCCCGCCACACAACCGCCGCACGAACGGTCAGGCTGGGATGGGTTCAGGGCGCGCGCTGCGCCGGGTCGCTAAGTTGAGAGAATTCCATGGATATCCAGTTCGTCACGCCTGACGCCGCGCTTGGTGAAAAGAGCGCCCTGGCGATCGTCGTGTTCGAAGGCGAGGCCGCCAGCGCCCAGGGCGGCGCCTTCGCCGCCGCGCTGGTGGGCGGCCGTTTCACCGGCGCCAAGGGCCAGACCCTGGACCTGATC
>NZ_JAOTJD010000068.1:0-13591 GCF_042714595.1 Phenylobacterium ferrooxidans
GCCGCCCTGGGCGCCCGTGACGGCCAGGTCCAGGCCGCCGACAGCCGCGTCGCACAGGCTGAGGCGGGCCTCTCGGCGGTGGACGCCCGCCTCTCCGACCTCGCCCCCGTCGCGCCCTCCGACGCGCGGGTGGAGGAGGTGTTCTTCCAGCAGGGGGAATGGTCGGTGGCCAACCAGCCGGTTGTCTCCCTGCTCCCTGACGACCGCATCAAGCTGCGGTTCTTTGTGCCGGAACAGAGCCTGTCGGCCTATCGCCCCGGCTCCGTCGTGCGCTTCGCCTGCGATGGCTGCGCCAAGGGGCTGACCGCCAAGATCACCTTCGTCAGCCCGCGCCCCGAGTTCACTCCGCCGATCATCTACAGCCGCGAGGCGCGCGACCGGCTGGTCTATATTGTGGAGGCCAGGCCCAGCGCCCGGCTGAACCCGGGCCAGCCGGTGGACGTCACGCCCCTGGAGCCGGTCCGGTGACGCTGGCCATCGACGTCCACGGCCTCAACAAGAGCTTCGGCGACAAGCATGTCGTCCAGGACGTCTCCCTGCAGGTGGCGGAGGGGCGCATCTGCGGTTTCCTCGGCCCCAACGGCTCGGGCAAGACCACGACCCTGCGGATGCTGTGCGGCCTGCTGACCCCCGATAGCGGTGAAGGGACCTGCCTGGGCCTGGACATCATCAGCCAGGCGGGCGCCATCAAGCGCCAGGCCGGCTACATGACCCAGAAGTTCTCGCTCTATGAGGACCTGACCCTGGAGGAGAACCTGATGTTCTCCGCCCGCGTCCACGACCTGGATCGCCGCAAGGACCGGGTGGCCAATGCGCTGGAACGCCTGGGTCTGATCGAGCGGCGCAGCCAGCTGGCCGGCACGCTGTCGGGCGGCTGGAAGCAGCGGCTGGCCCTGGCGACAGCGACCCTGCACGAACCCAGGCTGCTGCTGCTGGACGAGCCCACCGCCGGGGTCGATCCCAAGGCGCGCCGCACCTTCTGGGATGAGATCCACGCGCTGTCGGCCGAGGGGCTGACCGTGCTGGTCTCCACCCACTATATGGACGAGGCCGAGCGCTGCCATGAGATCGCTTACATCGCCTATGGCCAGCTGATCGCCCGGGGCACGGCCGACCAGGTGATCGCGGGCTCCCACCTGGTCACCTTCAACGGCGAGGGCGCCGGGATCGACCGGCTGGCCGGCGAGATCAGCCGGCGGCCCGGCGTCGAGATGGCCGCCCCCTTCGGCGCCGCCCTGCACGTCAGCGGCACCGACCGCGCCGCCGTCGAAGCCGCCATCGCCCCCTATCGCCGCGAACCCTTCCGCTGGACCGAGGTCGAGCCGACCCTGGAGGACGTCTTCATCCAGCTGATGGAAGGCGCGGAGGACAACTTCCGATGAGCGCCTTCTCCGCGACGCGGGTCTGGGCGGTGCTGATCAAGGAATTCAAGCAGCTCACCCGCGACCGCCTGACCTACGCCATGATCCTGGCCCTGCCGGTGGTGCAGCTGCTGTTGTTCGGCTACGCGATCAATTCCGAGCCCCGCCACCTGCCCACCGCCGTCCTGGTGCAGGAGGACAGCGTCTTCGCCCGCTCGATCCTTTCGGCCCTGCACAACAGCGCCTATTTCGACCTGGTGGCCCAGGCGCGCAGTCCCGCCGAACTGGACGAATTGATCCGCCGGGGCGAGGTGCAGTTCGCCATCACCATCCCCGGCGACTTCACCCGCCGCGTGGCGCGGGGCGACAAGGCCCAGATTCTGGTGGAGGCCGACGCCTCCGATCCCTCGGCCACCGGCCCCGCCCTCGCCGCCCTGGCGGCTTTGCCGACCCAAGCGCTGGTGGGCGATCTGAAGGGCGCGCTGGCTCCGCGGATCCAGGCCAGGCCCGCGTTCGAGGTGGTGGTCCACCGCCGCTACAATCCCGAAGCCGTCACCGCCTACAACATCGTGCCGGGTCTGCTGGGGGTGATCCTGTCCATGACCCTGGTGATGATGACCTCGCTCAGCGTCACCCGCGAGACCGAGCGTGGCACCATGGAGAGCCTGCTGGCCACGCCCGTCGAACCGATCGAGGTGATGATCGGCAAGCTGGCGCCCTATGTCCTGGTGGGCGTCGCCCAGACCCTCATCATCCTGACCATCGCCAAGCTGCTGTTCCAGGTGCCGATGCTGGGGGGCTGGCTCGGCCTCGGCGTCGGCGTCAGCCTGTTCATCGTGGGGTCGCTCGCCCTGGGTTTCCTGATCTCCACGGTGGCGCGATCGCAGCTGCAGGCCATGCAGATGAGTTTCTTCTACATCCTGCCGTCGATCCTGCTCTCGGGCTTCATGTTCCCCTTCCGGGGCATGCCGGGCTGGGCCCAGGCCCTGGGGGAGATCATCCCCGTCACCCACTTCCTGCGGGTGGTGCGCGGGGCGTTGCTGAAGGGCCAGGGGCTGGAGGACATGTGGCGCGAGCTGCTGGCCCTGCTGGCCTTCGTCTGCGTGGTCACGGCGCTGGCCATGGCGCGGTACCGGCGGACGCTGGACTGAAAGTCGTGAGAATTACGACGAATTAACGCCCCCTCGCGCCCCGCCCGGCGTAACAGCGCTCAAGCCTGTTACACACGCCCCGGGGGGAATCCATCATGCAAAACCGTCGCGAACTCTTCTCGACCGTGGCCGCCTTCGGGCTGGCCGCCGCCCTGCCGCGCATGGCGCGGGCCGCCACCGCCCCGGCCCCCACCGGCGAGGCTGCCAGGATGTACGCCTGGTTCGACAAGTCCATGGCCGAGAGCTTCCGCCGCTCGCCAGAGCTGCCGACCTATCTGGGCGTCGACAAGGGCGAGCTGGCCTGGACCAAGTCCTACCTGTCGGACTACTCCCGCGCCGCCCTGGCCGAGAACAAGGCCAACACCGCCCGGGACCTGAAGGACCTGCGCGCCATCGACCGCAAGCAGCTCACCGGCATGGACGCGGTGAACTACGACACGGTGCTCTTCACCCTGGAGGTCCAGGACGAGGGCAACCGCAAGTTCACCTATGGCGGCCAGGGCGCCGGCGCGCCCTATGTGATCTCCCAACTCACCGGCGCCTATCAGCAGGTCCCCGACTTCCTCGACAACCAGCACGTCATCGAGACCAAGGACGACGCCGACGCCTATCTGGCGCGGATGGAGGCCTTCGGCCGGCTGCTGGACCAGGAGGTGGAGGTGGCCCGCCACGACGAGGGCCTCGGCGTCTTCGCCCCCGACTTCGCCCTCGACAAGGCGCTCACCCAGCTCAACGCCTTCCTGGCCAGCGCGCCGGACAAGGCTCCGATCGTCGAGAGCCTGGTGCGCCGCACCGGGCAGAAGAAGATCGAGGGCGCCTGGGCGACCCAGGCGCAGGGTCTCTACGCCGAGAAGGTCCGCCCCGCCCTGGCCCGCCAGGCCGAACTGGTGACCGCCCTGCGCGCCAAGGCCACCCACGACGCTGGCTGCTGGCGCCTGCCGGACGGCGAGGCCTACTACGCCACCTCCCTGAAGCAGTACACGACCGCCGCCATCTCGCCCGAGGAGGTCCACAGGACCGGCCTGGACCTGGTCGCCAGCCTGGGCGCCGAGGTCGACGTCCTGATGCGGAAGGCCGGCTACGCCAAGGGCAGCGTCGGCGCGCGCTTCCGCGCCATGGCCGAGGATCCCAAGCAGCTCTATCCCAACACCGACGCCGGCAAGGAGGACCTGCTGGCCCACCTGAACGAGCAGGTGAAGGTGATCTCCAGGAAACTGCCCCAGTGGTTCGGCCAGCTGCCCAAGGCCCCCCTGGAGATCAAGCGCGTCCCCGCCGCCATCGAGGCCGGCGCGCCCGGCGGCTACTACAATCAGCCCTCCCTCGACGGCTCGCGGCCCGGGATCTACTGGATCAACCTGCGCGACACCGCCGAGGTGCCAAGCTGGACCCTACCGACCCTGACCTATCACGAGGGGATTCCCGGCCACCACCTGCAGCTGGCCCTGAACAACGAGGCCGGCGACCTGCCGCTGATCCGCAAGGTGATCGGCTTCTCCGGCTACAGCGAGGGTTGGGCCCTCTATGCCGAGCAGTTGGCCGTAGAGATGGGGATGTACGCCAACGATCCGCTTGGCCACATCGGCATGATCCACGACGCCATGTTCCGCGCCGTGCGCCTGGTGGTGGACAGCGGCATGCATTCCAAGCGCTGGAGCCGCGAGCAGGCCCTGAAGTACTTCGTCGACAACATCGGCGACAACGAGGCCGCCGCCATCACCGAGATCGAGCGCTACTGCGTCTGGCCGGGCCAGGCCTCCAGCTACATGGTGGGCAAGATCACCTGGCTGCGCGCCCGCGAGCGGGCCCGCAAGGCGCTCGGCCGCCGGTTCGACATCCGCAAGTTCCACGACGCGGGCCTGCTGGCCGGCGGCACGCCGCTGACGGTGCTCGACCGGGTGATCGACAACTACATCGCCGACGCCAGACGTTAGGGGGCTTCGCACGCACGGTGCGGCAAGGTCGCCCTTGCCGCACCGTGATTCCCACCCCAACTTGAGATCATGAGTCACCGCCCGACCGGCGCGCCGCCGCCCCGCCTCGTGGCGGTGCTGGGGCCGACAAACACCGGCAAGACCCACCTCGCCGTCGAGCGGATGCTGGGGCACGCCTCGGGCATGATCGGCCTGCCGCTGCGGCTGCTGGCCCGGGAGATCTACGACCGCATCGTCAAGGCGCGCGGCGCGCGCTCGGTGGCCCTGATCACCGGCGAGGAGAAGATCGTCCCGCCGCGGGCCGTCTATTTCGTCTGCACCGTCGAGGCCATGCCGCTGAGCCGCGAGGTGGAGTTCCTGGCGGTGGACGAAATCCAGCTCTGCGCCGACCCCGAACGCGGCCACGTCTTCACCCACCGCCTGTTGCATGCGCGGGGAACCTACGAGACCATGCTGATGGGGGCGGGCACCATGGCGCCCCTGATCCGCCGGTTGCTGCCCAACGCCGAGATTGTCACCCGCGAGCGGTTCTCCAGCCTGACCTATGCGGGGCCCAAGAAGCTGACCCGCCTGCCGCGCAGGTCCGCCGTCGTGGCCTTCTCCGCCGACCAGGTCTACGCCATCGCCGAGTTGATCCGCCGGCAGCGGGGCGGCGCCGCCGTGGTGATGGGCTCGCTCAGCCCCCGCACCCGCAACGCCCAGGTGGCGCTCTATCAGTCGGGCGAGGTGGACTTCCTGGTGGCCACCGACGCCATCGGCATGGGCCTGAACATGGACGTCGACCATGTGGCCTTCGCCGGCCTGCGCAAGTTCGACGGCAAGCGCACCCGGTTCCTGCATCCGCAGGAGGTGGGCCAGATCGCCGGGCGGGCCGGACGGTTCCGCACCGACGGAACCTTCGGGGTCACCGGCGAATGCGAGGACATGGACGCCGACCTCGTCGAGGCGGTCCAGGAGCACCAGTTCCAGCCGGTGGCCGCCGCCGAGTGGCGCAACGCCAAGCTCGACTTCTCGTCGCTGCCCAACCTGATGAAGTCCCTGGCGGCCCCGCCGACCTTCGACGTGCTGAAGGCCTCGGCCGAGAGCCTGGACGAGGTGACCCTGCGCCAGCTGGCGGGGGATCCCGACATCGCCGACCGGGCCCGCGACAAGCCCTCGCTGATGCGGCTGTGGGACGTCTGCCAGACGCCGGACTTCCGGAAGGTCAGCCACGAGGAGCACCTGCGGCTGACCCGGGATTTCTTCGAGTATCTCACCAGCCGCAATCGGCGGATTCCCGAGGACTGGATCGCCGGCCAGTACCGCCACCTGGACCGCACCGACGGCGAGATCGACACCCTGTCGGCCCGCCTGGCCAGCGTGCGGACCCTGGCCTATGTCGCCAACCGCCCCGACTGGCTGGCGGACGCCCAGGCCTGGCAGGCCAAGACGCGGGTGCTGGAGGACAAGCTCTCCGACACCCTGCACGAGAAGCTGATGGCCCGCTTCGTGGACCGGCGGACCAGCGCCCTGATGCGCGGTCTGCGGGTGCGGGAGGACATGCTGGCGGGCGTCGCCGAGGATGGCACGGTCACCGTCGAGGGGCACTATGTCGGCAAGCTGCGGGGCGTGACCTTCGAGGCCGAGCACGGCGCCTCGATCCTGGAGGAGAAGGCCCTTCGCGCGGCGGCGACCCTGGCCGTGGGCCCCGAGATCGCCAAGCGGCTGGGCCAGCTCGCCGCCGAGCCCGACAACGGGTTTTCCCTGACACCCGACGGCATGGTGCTGTGGCGCGGTCAGGCGGCAGGCGCCATCTCCGGCGGCTCGCCCTTCGCGCCCCGGGTGCGTCTGCTCGGGGAGCTGGGCAATCCCTCGGCGCGCGAACGGGCCACGCGGCGGCTGGAGGCCTTCCTCGCGGCCGAGGCCGTCCGTCGCCTGGGGCCCTTGCGCAAGCTCGAGATCGCGATGGCGGAGGGCAAGATCAAGGGCCTGGCCCGTGGCCTCGCCTACCGCCTGATCGAGGCCGGTGGGGTGCTGGACCGCCTGCAGGTCCACGCCGAAACCAAGGCCCTGAGCCAGGTGGAGCGGCGCATGCTCAGGGGCTTCGGGGTGCGCCTGGGCCACTTCACCCTCTATCTGCCCGCGATGCTCGCCCCCAGCGCCCTGAGCTTCGTCCAGGGCTTCGCCGACCGGGCCTGGCGCCCGCCCGCCCACATCATCAGCCGCCTGCCGGATCCGCCGCCGCGCGCCACGGCGCTCGCCGCCTTCGGCCTGCGGGCCGTGGGCCGCCTGGCCGTGCCGGTGGAGATGCTGGAGCGAATGGACGACCTGATGCGGGCTGGAAAACCCGGCCAGCTCACCGACGCCGACCGCGAGGTGCTGGGCTGGAGCGAACCGGAGACGCGGGACATCCTTCGGGCCCTCGGCTTTGCGCCCACGACGAAGCCAAAACCCGGCGAGGCCATGGTCTGGCGCCGCCGGGGTGAGAAGCCCGTCGATAGGCCCGCCACGCCCTCGCCCCACTCGCCCTTCTCGGCGCTCGCGGCCCTGAAGGACAAGCCCGCGCCTGCGCGCCGTCCGCGCCGCCGCCGCAAGGCCAAGGCCGCGCCCCCATGAGCGAGACGGGTTGCCGCGCCGATGTCTGGCTGTGGCGGGCGCGGTTCTTCAAGACCCGCTCCCTGGCCGCCAAGTTCCTGGACGAGGGCAAGGTTCGCCTGACCCGCGCCGGCGCGGAGACCCGCATCGACAAGTGCGCGCGGGCGCTGAAGGTCGGCGACCAGCTGGTGTTCGCGGTCGGGGGCAAGCTGATCGCCGTGGCGGTTGAGGGGCTGGGGGACCGCCGGGGGCCGCCCGCTGAGGCGCGGGGGCTTTATTCGACGCTGGGGTGAGACTTTCCTCCCCCGTTTACGGGGGAGGAAAACGAACGCCGCGCCAAGTCGCGCGCCCCCACCAGCAGCACGGGGGTCCAGCTCAGGACCAGGGCGTAGGTCATCAGGGCGGCGCGGCTGTTGTCGATGGCGGCGAAGGCCGTGCCCACCATGGGCAGGAGCAGCAGCATGGCCAGGATCGGCCGACGGGTCTCGGGCGCCATGCAGATCCGCGCCAGCAGGAAGGCGTGCAGCGCCAGGGCCGCGAACTTCACCCAGGCGCCGTCGCTGGCGCGCAGCAGCAGATGCGCCGAGCCCTCCAGGTCGCGGGTGATCTGGAGCAGGGTGAAGGTTTCAACATAGTCCGCGGCCAGGGCCAGCAGGGCGACGCCGATGGCAGGCAGCACCAGGGGCTTGCGCAGGCCGCCGCCCAGGAACATCGCCGCGCAGACGGCGAAGGCGGTGTAGGCCGGGATATAGGCCTTCACGTCGAGGTGGTTCACCGCGTCCATGGCCGAGACGATGGGGACGCGGCAGGCCTCGGGCGTGAACACTTTCAGCGATTGCTCGAGGGTGCGGGCCAGCTCGAAGTCCACCACCTTGCCCGGCGCCCAGCACGCGCCCGCCGCGGCGACGTCCGGCAGCATCTGGAAGGCTGCGGTGATCGCCACGGTGGCGAGGCCGGTCAGTACGGTGAGGCCCGCCCAGATGCGGTGGCTGTTCATGGCTTCCCCCAAAATCGTCGAACGCCTGGACCTATCCTGCTTCCGCCAAGCAGGTGGGGGAAGCTGATACCCTCTTCGATCTCTCCTCGTCTTGCCCTAGCCTCAGCCTCCGGCCCCGGAGGAAACCCATGCCCAAGATCACAGCCCCGCTTCTGGGGGCCTTGCTGAGCTGCTCCAGCCTGACCGCGCTCGCCGCCCCCGCCCAGGAGAGCCGCGCCGTCGCGGGCCTGGCGGCGCCGGCGGAGATCCGGGTCGACACCTGGGGCATCGCGCACATCTATGCCGGCAGCGTCCGCGACGCCTTCTTCCTGCAGGGCTACAACGTCGCCCGCGACCGGCTGTGGCAGATCGACCTGTGGCGCAAGCGGGGGTTGGGCCTGCTGTCCAAGGACTTCGGCCCCACCTATGTGGCCCAGGACCGCGCGGCCCGCCTGTTCCTCTATCGCGGCGACATGGCCAAGGAATGGGCGGCCTATGGGCCCGGCGCGGAGGCCAACACCACCGCCTGGGTGGCGGGCGTCAACGCCTTCGTGGGCGAGATCGCGGCGGGCAAGCGGCCCCTTCCGCTGGAGTTCAAGATCGCCGGCTCCGCCCCTGACCGCTGGAGCCCGGAGGACGTGGTGCGCATCCGCAGCCACGGCCTGACCCGCAACGTTCCCAACGAGGTCGGCCGCGCCCAGATCGCCTGCAAGGCGGGCCTGCCGGCCGCCCGTCTCTATCGCTTCATCGAACCCAAATGGACCACCAAGGTCCCGGAAGGTCTCGATCCCTGCGCCATCCCCGCCGATGTGCTCGCCGACTATCAGCTGGCCGGCTCGGGGGTGAAGTTCAGCGGGCCGCCGGAGCAGCTCGCCGCCCTGGAAATTCCGCCCGAGGCCATCGGGTCGAACAACTGGACGGTCTCCGGATCGCGCACGGCGACGGGCCGGCCGATCCTGGCCAACGACCCGCACCGGGAGCATGGCGCCCCGGGCCTGCGCTACATCGTCCACATGAACGCGCCGGGTTTCTCGGTGATCGGGGCCGGTGAGCCGGCGCTGCCCGGCGTCTCCATCGGCCACAATGGCAAGATCGCCTTTGGCCTGACCATCTTCCCCGTCGATCAGGAAGACCTCTATGTCTACGAGACGCAGGGCGACCGCTATCGCTACGGCGACGGCTGGGAGGCCATGAGCGTGGTGCAGGACGCCATCCCGGTGAAGGGCGAGGCCGCGCCGCGTTCCGTGGAGCTGCGCTTCACCCGCCACGGGCCTGTGCTGAAGAGCACCGAGGGCAAGGCCTTCGCCATCCGCACGGTCTGGAGCCAGCCCGGGACCTCGGCCTATTTCGGCTCCACCGGCTACATGCAGGCCCAGGACTGGACCAGCTTCAAGGCGGCCCTGGCCGGCTGGGGCGCGCCGAGCGAGAACCAGGCCTATGCCGACACCTCGGGCCACATCGGCTGGGTGGCCGCCGGCATGGTGCCGGCGCGGCCCAACTGGGACGGTCTGCTGCCGGTGCCGGGCGACGGGCGCTATGAGTGGAAGGGGTTCCTCAAGCCCGAGGAGCTGCCCAGTCAGGCCGATCCGAAGCAGGGCTGGTTCGCCTCGGCCAACCAGATGAACCTGCCGGCCGACTATCCCGTGGCCGAACGCAAGGTGGGGTTCGAATGGTCCAACGCCGCGCGATTCCTGCGGGTGAACGAGGTGCTGGCCGCCAAGAGCAAGCTGACCGTGGCCGACGCCATGGCCCTGCAGACCGATCCCTATGACATCACCGCGCGGCGGCTGATCGCCGTGCTGGCGCCGCTGAAGACCGATGACCCGAAACTGGCCGCCGCCCTGGCCCTGCTGCGCGGCTGGGATCACCGCACCTCGGAGGGCAGCGCCGGGGCGGCGCTGTTCGAGGTCTGGACCGGCAAGCACCTGGGCCGGACCGTGGTCGCCGCCGCGACGCCCGCGTCCGTGCACGGCGTCATCGGCAATGGCGACCTGGCCGCCGTCATGCACCTGCTGGAACACCCCGACGCCACCTTGCCCGCCGACGCCCGCGACGGGGTGCTGAAGACCAGCCTGATCGCCGCCTTTGACGAGGTCGCCGCGCGCCTCGGGCCTGACCCTACGACCTGGGCCTGGGGCCGGCTGCATCATGCGCGACTTGAACACGCCCTGACCCGGCTGGCCGACGCCGCCACTAGGCCCCTGCTGGCGGCGGGACCGACGCCGATGGGCGGAACCAGCCTGTCGCCGATGGCGGCCAGCTGGCGGCCGGATGACTTCCGGGTGGTGGCCGGCGCCTCGTTCCGCATGGTCCTGGACGTCGGCGCCTGGGACAACAGCATGGCCATCAATACGCCTGGCCAGTCGGGAAACCCCGAGAGCCCGCACTACCGCGACCTGTTTCCGAAATGGGTGAAGGGCGAGTACGTGCCGCTGGCCTATTCGCGCAAGGCGGTGGAGGCCGCGACGGAAACCGTCATCACCCTGACGCCAAGCTCTAACTTTTAGAGGGAAGCCTTTTTGATCGTTTCGGATGTTCCCTCTGAAACGAAGAGGCTTCGAGGTCTATCGGCGGCCTCAGATATCCTGCGGGCGGGCGGCATTGACAATTGGGGGTCTGACCGGGAAAACCCGCGCTCTAGATCCGCCGGAGTTCCAAGTGACCTACATCGTCACCGACGCCTGTATCAAATGTAAGTTCATGGACTGCGTGGAGGTGTGTCCCGTGGACTGCTTCTACGAGGGTGAGAACTTCCTGGCGATCAATCCGGACGAATGCATCGACTGCGGCGTCTGCGAACCTGAGTGCCCGGTGGACGCCATCAAGCCCGACACCGAGGATACGCCCGACTCCAAGTGGCTGAAGATCAACACTGACTACTCCAAGATCTGGCCCAACATCACGGTGAAGGGCGAGCCGCCGGCCGACGCCGAGGCGTTCGAGCGCGAGACCGGCAAGTTCGAGAAGTATTTCAGCGAAAAGCCCGGCAGCGGCTCCTGACCGACCCAGCGTCCACGGGGCGCAAGCCTTTCTTTGAGCTGAATTTTATGCTAGGGTGACAATGACGTGGCGAGAAGCGTTTCGCGCCCGCCATGTCGTTTCTGCAGAAGAGCCGTCCCCGGCCGCATACGCCTTGAACAGGCGAAGGGTGTCCTAGAGGTCTATTCCGTTCTCAAGAATGTTGGTCGCCGCAGATTTTGCGGACGGACACCTTTCGCCTTGGGCTCTCGGAAAACCTGGATGCGTCGATGGGATCGGACGAGGTCGAAGGGACTTAGCTGATGAGCAAGACTGGTCTGGATTTCGGGATTGGAGATCACGTCGTCTATCCGGCCCACGGGGTGGGTCAGGTACAGGGGATCGAAACTCAGGAAGTGGCCGGCTACTCGCTCGAAGTCTATGTGATCACCTTCGACCACGAGAAGATGACCCTGCGCGTTCCCACCGCCAAGGCCCGCACCGCCGGCCTGCGCTCGCTGGCCGAGGGCAATGTGGTCAGCCAGGCGCTCACCACCCTGAAGGGTCGTGCGCGGGTGAAGCGCACCATGTGGTCGCGTCGCGCCCAGGAATACGAAGCCAAGATCAATTCCGGCGACCTGATCTCCATCGCCGAGGTCGTCCGCGACCTGCACCGCGCCGAGAACCAGCCCGAGCAGTCCTATTCCGAACGCCAGCTCTATGAGTCGGCGCTGGACCGCATGGCCCGCGAAGTCGCCGCCATCGAACAGATCGACCGCGACGCCGCCATCGGCATCCTCAACAAGAACCTGATCAAGGCCGTCGCCGCCTAAGGCGCCGATCTCCGCTGATCTACGAGACGCCCGGCCTGCGAAGGCCGGGCGTTTTCGTTTGGGCTACCCGTCCATGCCTCCGTGCGCGGTGAGCAGAATGGGGCCATGGCCCCTCTCCCCTGGCCCGGTTTTCGGGCATCCTCCCGGCCCGACGTCGGGCCGGCAAGGAGTGAGCATGGCGGAGCGCGCGCCCATCAGTTTCAGCGACCTGCTTGCCCGGCCGCGCGACGCGGCTGACGCCCGGATCGCCTACGGTCCGCTGGATCTGCAGTTCGGAGAGCTGTGGCTGCCCACGGGCCCCGGCCCCCATCCGCTGGTGGTGATGATCCACGGCGGCTGCTGGCTGGCCGACCTGCCGGGGCTGGAGCTGATGGACCAGGCCTGCGCGGATCTGAAGGCCAGCGGCGTCGCGGTCTGGAACCTGGAATACCGCCGCATCGGCCACGAGGGCGGCGGCTATCCTGGCACCTTCCAGGATGTGGCCACCGGCGTGAACCACGTGCGGGGACTGGCCAGGACCTACCCACTGGACCTGAAGCGGGTGGTCGTCGCAGGCCACTCGGCCGGCGGACACCTGGCGCTCTGGAGCAGCGTTCGAGGTCCCCTGCGAGGCCCCGATCCCTTCATTCCCAAGGGCGCGGTCAGCCTGGCCGGGATCATCGACCTGGCGGCCTATCACGCCACCGGGCCGGACGCCTGCGGCGGCCCCGGAACCATCGAGGCGCTGGTTGGGGCCGAGAGCCGCGAGAGCCAGGACGTCTATGCCGACACCTCCCCCCTGGCCCTGCTGCCGCTCGCCCTGCCCTATGTGGTGATCTCGGGCGCGCTGGATCCCATCGTTCCCTCGCGCTTCGGCGCGGCCTTCGGGGCCGCCGCCAAGGCCAAGGGTGACGCGATGAGCGTGCTGGACCTGGAGGGCGCGGGGCACTTCGAGCTGATCGACCCCACGGCCCCGGCCTGGGTCGTCATCAAGGCCGACATCAAATCCCGGCTGGCTTGACGTTGGGTCCCGCTTGACGCGGCAAGCCCGCGCCGAAAAGGTCGCGCCAACGACCAAAGGGAGCGCCTCGCCATGAAACTCTACGATTCGATCGGCCCCAATCCGCACGTGGTGCGCATCTTCATCGCCGAGAAGGGCATGACGATCCCCGCCCAGAAGGTGGACCTGATGGCGGGCGAGAACCGCAAGCCACCCTATACCGAGACCGTCAATGTCGCCGGCCAACTTCCCGCGCTGGAACTCGATAACGGCCACAAGGTCTGCGAAATCCTGCCGATCTGCGAGTATCTGGAAGAGGTCCAGCCCTCCCCGCCCCTGATCGGCTCCAATGCCGAGGAGCGGGCCGAGACCCGCATGTGGACCCGGCGCATCGACCTCAACATCTGCGAGCCGATGGCCAATGGCTTCCGGGCCGCCGAAGGGCGCCCGCTGTTCGAGAGCCGCATGAAACTGGTGGGCCCCGAGGGCGCGGCCGACCTGAAGGCCATCGCCAAGGACCGTCTGCTCTGGCTCGACGGCCAGATGACCGGCGATTTCGTCTGTGGCGGCCGCTTCACCCTGGCCGACATCCTGCTGTTCGGCTTCCTGAAATTCGGTGCGACGGTGGGCCAGCCGGTCCCTGATGAGGCCAAGTGGCTCAAGGGCTGGATGGAGCGGGTCGGGGCCCGGCCCAGCGCGGCCGCCTAGAGCCTGATCCGTTGAGGTGGAATCGCTTCGCGATTCTGCCGACGCGGTGGATCAGGCTCCAGATATAAGCGAGAGCATGATTCACGCCTGAGCCGGGACCGCTGCGCGGTTCCGTCTCAA